>CAXBHV010000163.1:0-9137 GCA_963974855.1 uncultured Rhodopirellula sp.
CACGACCGTGGTGGGAAAGATCGTGGTAGCCCTTGGTGACACCGCTCAGCCCCGAATCACCTTTCCATCTATGAATGGCCATGGAAATGACTCGAGTCGAATCTGTTTGCAGAGCCAACTTCATCAGGTCATAGAACAGCGCGACTTGATCCGTAAAGCTGGTCGGCGGAGTTTTGGGCAGTTTGAAGTTCGTCTTTGCTTTGGGCTTATTCAACCACGCCGCCGACTGTTCCAAACGCTTTTCGACTTCGCGTATCGAAGTGAAGTACTCATCGAGTTTCGTCGAATCTCCGGCGCTCACTCGCTTTTTCAACGCGGCCGCATCCTCGCCGACGACGTCCAGTATGCTTCGGTTGACGGCGTACGTCCCGGCCTGCCGAGTGCGTTCGGATTGGGGTGTCTCCTCGAACAACGCGTCGAACATTGTTTGCAGTCGATCTATCGTTGGAATCTCGACGCCGTTCCGCGACCACGAAACACCTCCACCACCTATTCCAAGTTGCAAAGATTGATAACGCGTCTGGGCACCGACATGCTCAGCCGCTTTCTGATCGATGGTGATATTGCCTTCGGGATACTGCTTCGCCTGATTAGACCGAATGCCGGACAGAAACGTGTGTGTCGCTTGATGACCGCCCGAGATCCCCGGATGGTCCAAGCCCGAGAACACCGTGAATTCATTCTTCAATTCAGCGAGCGGCGACAACAAGCGTGGCAATTCGTAATCGCGACCGGTTCGCTTTGGAAAGAAGTCGCTCGGATAGAGTCCGTATTCCAGGCCGATACAAACCATGCGCATCGGTGTTTCGCGAGTGCCATTATTGGTAGTGCTTTCGCTCGCATTCAACTGCCTGGAAGCTGCCAGCGATTCAAGAAACGGCAGCGCGATCACGGCTCCGGTCCCACGCAGCATGTTACGGCGGTTCAGTTTCTTACGTTGGTTCAAGGGCTTCATCTTTTTTGTTCCGTTTCCTGGGCCCTCTTGAGTGTTCGATCAAAGAACGGAACGGCTGCGCTCATCATCGGATCGAACCAGACTTGTTTCACGGTGAAGGGGTGCGGAGCGTCTTTGATGATGGTCAGCCCGTTTGGAATACCGAATTCGTCCATCTTCTTACGCAGGGACTCAGCACGAGTGCTGGGGTCATCCTTCTCGCCCGTGATCAGCCACACTGGTGGATCGTCCTTGTCGAGGTGGAAAAGCGGTGATGCCAATCGGTAAGCTTCGGGGACTTCGTCCTGGGAACCGCCCATGAACTGCTGCCAGATCTCTGCGCTCGCAGACTTCTGACGATTGCGTTCTGACATGAAATCCGTCTGACCACCCATTGGCACGACGGCCTGTATCGCACTGCTGAATTCGGAGTTCCCACCGTCACCTTCCAGTTCTGCTACGCCAGCGGAAGTCGCCAACAAAGCCGCCAGATGCCCGCCCGCTGAGTGACCTATGGCGCCGATGCGATCGGAGTCGATCCCGTACTGACTCGCGTTGGCGCGAAGAAAGCGAACCGCCGCTTTGCAGTCGTGGATGTGAGCCGGAAAGGTCGCCTCTTCGCTCAGCCGATAGTCGATGGATGCCGTCACGTAACCTTGGGCTGCAAGAGCTTGAGCAACCTTGCGATGATTGATTTTCGATCCTTTTCGCCAGCCACCACCGTGAATGCAGACGATCGCCGGCAATTCCTCAGACGCGTTCTTTGGACGGAATATGTCTAACTCCAAAGTTCGGTCACCGTATTTAGCGAACGTCACATCGAGGTGTTCGTCCAGCCTGTCCAGCACTGCTTTCGGGATAACCGTCTTGCCTTCAATGCGAGATTGCTGGGCGTTGGCAGTTGTCGCATGACCGATTGCAAGAATGACCAAAGCGATCCGAATCGCTGCGAACACGCGCACGTGTTTGGTCGGCAATCGCTTGCGGTGCCACAAATTGTTTAATGATTTCATCTTGATCTGGTAATCTCCTCTTGCGCCAGTCGGTACAGCGTTAAAACTTCGTCTTCGTCGAGTGCTCGGTCGAACAACGCCACTTCGTCAATTCGCCCATCCCACACTTGTGTTGTACTGGCGTTGGTTCCGAACCAGATTGGATCCGATTCGCTCGTGGCCAATTCCGCACAGGCCTTCGACCCAACCAGCTTTCCGTCTTCGTAGAAGTGCATGTTGTGACCATCCACCGTTAGAACCACATGTCGCCATTGGCGGAGTGGAAGAACCGATTCGCCTATGACCGTTGATTGACTCCCATCGCGACTCCTGACAGTGGCTTGCAGCCGCCCGTCGTCATCCAGCAACACGTCAAAGTTACCGTGATCATCGTGCATGTTGGTAACAGCAGTCGCGCCGGTATCATCCGATTCGCGGTAGACAAACAGAGTCACCGAGAATTGCCCGGTATTCAGTGCAGGTGGATTGTTCACGCGTCCTCCACGCCCGATTGAATCCGCTCCAACTCGTAGCGAACCGCCGACGAACACGCCGCGTGCGTGCGGCGGACGTTTCCCTTCTCCGGTTAAGACGACGCCGGAATATTTTGGGGGTTCCGATACCAGGCCTTTGTCGCGGATTGGCATGCGGTAAAACGCGAGCGGCGACTTCTTTCTGATAGCGGGCGAGTATTTCCGAGCAGGCTCGTCAAAATCGCGAATGAAGCGATCGGTCGCGATGGAGATGTTTTCGGGATCAGGCGTTCCTTCCGTAATCCGGACAGCTTGAGACGCCTGCACATCAACGGACCTGGATGCATCGCGCCCGTTCGACGCGCCGGGATGTACCCGAACGAGCCCGTCAAACACATGAACCTCGCTCGCGCCGCCTTCCACATCGACGGAGAACTCGGTGCCAAAGTCAACGACTTCGGCTTCGGGAGTTTCCACTGTAAATCCGATTCCTTCGGGAGGGACCGTGGCCGACAGCCGTCCGCTGTGCAACACCACACGTGAATCGCTGACAGCGTCGAAGCGAGCCGGAGCTTCCAGGTAAACCATCACTCCGCCGCCGAACTGCAGATGCAACAACCCCTTTTGCAATTCGTACTCGCCGGTCGGTAGATTCGTGTCATCCCAACGCTCGTCACTCTTCGTTAGCAACCCGTTCACATCGCTGACGACATTGGCCGCAAGAGTGCCAGCCGTGCCCGGGGCGTCTTCTGCTGCAGGCCACATGAATGCGACGATCAGGCAAGCGGCAATCGCGACGCCGGTCAGCATCAAAGCTTGTCGCGAGTGGAAAATGGAGGGTGAAGTCGTCGTGCTGGTTTCGGGATCACGCCTCGCCTCCAACGCACTGTTCTGAATATCCCTGCGGCGCAACGAACGCCGTAAATCCGCATGCAACTCGGCTCGAAGCGCAAAGCGTTCCAGGTTGGCGGGAACATTGAGCCACTTCTGAAATTCAGCAGCCTCAACGGCGGTCGCCTGTCCCTGAAGAACGCGATCGATCAAATCATCGTTGATGTCCATCACGAATTCTCCATCGCAAGCCGACGTTCAATGCAACTGGCGAGCACCGTTCGAACACGAGATAACAAGACTCGCACTGAACCGCTGGTCGAACCGACCGCTCGTGCCGTCTCTTCGGCAGAAAGCTCGTCGACGTAACGCAAATCGAGCAGCTGCCGCGACTTCGCAGGAAGTTCATCCAAACACGCATCCAAAGCCTCACGCCTGTGACTCCGACCGTCAGCCTGCCGTGCGATGGTGTCAGCAAGTTGGCTGAGCAGTTCATCCGAAAAGATGATCCGAGCGCGATCCTGCGTCCGGTAGAAATCAATCACCCGCGATTTGGCGATCCAAAGCGTCCACGCCACGAACGATCGACTTGAGTCATATTCGTCGAACCGACGAGCCAGCTCTTGAGCGATCCGCTGGACGACATCTTCAGCATCATGAAATCCGGAAATTGACGCGAATACGTACGCCGAAACCGAAGGCTCGGCCTGCAGCCAGTAATGGGTGAATTCTTCGCGTTTCTGATTTTCGTCCATACGCACGGCCAAAGCTAAAACTACTGTCTGTTAACCGTATGCCGAACGTCAAACCAAATCGTTAACAGGAATCCATAAATATTCTGATCCTAATTGAATTCACTCAAAACAACGACCAGCTTCTCATCTCCTTGACTGACTCGGCGGTTGGAAAGCCGCGAATCCCGTAAGTTTACAGCCTATTGTGCTTAGGGCCGGTGTATTGGCAATTATCCGGTATCACCAAATCGACGCTTGGCGGATTCATCATCGGTCTCATTCAGTCGGTTTAGCACCTGGGTAACTCGGCCTCGGCTTACCCCGAGATGACGAGAAAGCTCAGCCCGTGTGCTGAGCTCGCCGGAATCAAGCAGCGACTGGTAGTAGAAGGCCAACCGCATGCGATCGCGGCTGGGCGCTTCCGACTCCGATTCCGCTCGAATCTGGTCCGAAATTGAATTCCACTTGAACATTTCGATCTTGGGTAATCGTTGTAACCTCCTGGTACGAAAGGCCCCTAGCTCGACGAAACCCCGGTTCGGATTGAGACCGCCTCGGGGAGCTTTCTGGACGGCCAGTTCAAGGTTGAAAATTGACTCTTGCTGTCGAGTTAACGCGCGTCGGTGATATCGACCGACCGCAATTCCCGTGTCTTCTTCGAGCTGGCGGTTGGACAAACCTCGTGCATGAAGCGAGACCGCTAGGGTGAATCGGTGCCGACACCTCAGCAGATTACCGCGGACCAAACATAAACCGTCTGGTTCGGTGGGACGGAAGCAAACGGCGTGGTAACAAGCAGCCACTTTGTGAACAGAGAGCGCGATAGTTCGCAGAGAAAAAACCGTTGAGACGGACGCAACTCATGCGGATTTGCGACGGCCTGGTCCGAAAGAGAGGTTTCAGGCAAATCACCGAAACTTGAAAAACGCCCCAAACACGGCGTTTATTGACCGGCCAGAAATGGCCGATGGAGACTCTCAACCTGCGAACTGGCCGGTAGGGCCAATTCCGCAGATCGTGAAGAGTACAGCGGAAGCAACGGTATTCGTGAAGACTATCTGATCCACTCCTCGGCAAATGAATCACTCTCGTGAAAGGCTGGTTAATCGAAGTGCCTTCACTGGGTGTGTACACATAAAGGCATGAGTTTCGAAAGAATGGGGAAAACGTCGTGCTCCGTTTCACCATCTCGGCCCGCGAAATCGCGAGTATTTCAATAATAACTCTCTACAGTCCCGAAACACCAACGTACCCATTCGATCCACCCTACCTAATTTCAGATTCCCAGCAAGACGATGGTGACGACTATTACAACCGTGATTTTTGATCCTGCTTCCAATCGTGAAACGTCCACGTCCAGTCTCCATTGAAGTGCCTGCGGCATCAGCGCATGCAATGCATGGAGGTGTGGAAACCGACAGGCTGACAGATACCTTGAAACGCCTGGTCTGGAGGCCTGGATTTACAGTCAGCCCCATCAGCAATCGCAAGGTGGCGGTGATGTGTATTATGTCTTTTCATACGCCACAGGCAGAATCACTCGAATTCTTCTGGCCGATGTTAGTGGTCACGGTGTCGACGCATCAAAGTTGGCAATCGGTCTGCGGGAGCTGATGCGGCGCAATATCAACATTGTGCTGCAAAACCGGTTTGTTGCTGAAATGAACCAGCAGTTTGCGGAGCTGGCTTCGAACCACCGGTTTGCCACCGCAGTGGTCTGTTCTTTTTTCTCTCCAACAAGACGGCTCACGCATTTGTAATGCTGGTCATCCCGAACCCCTGTGTTTGCAGCAGTTAGATAGGCAGTGGACTGCTATATCCCAGCCATCGAAGACACGCGAATTGAGCGACTTTCCGCTAGGTGTTTTGATGAAGCAAGTTACACTCAGACCGTCCTGAAGCTCTCAGACGGCGACTTGGTACTACTTTTTTGCGACGCGTTGTCGAGTCGGTAGACGCGAATGGCGAACTCTTGGGTGCCGACGGACTGCTGAGCATCATTCAAAGTCTTGAGTGCGACCGACCCGATCGTTTTATTCCTGCATCGAATGATGCGATCGGGGCACAAGACCCAAATAACTTGTCGGACGACGACGCGACTGTGCTATTGATTCGCGCCACTGGCACGAGAACTTCGAAGGCAATCCACAGTCCTTCAATTGCCGCAGCACATATTGATCGTGCTACTGATTCCAAATCAGGGAAATTTCACTGGCCGGGTCTTCCAACGCGGCGAGTTTCGCATCCATCTCTAAGCCACCGAATCCATCCGGCTTGCGGTCTCTGCGACGTCAGTGTTTGCGAAGACGGTTTAGCAGAATTGTTTTCAGCCAACCGCGGAAGGCTCCAACGTGTCCGCTATGCTCGAATTGTTTGATGTCGTTGGCAACCGCGAGCAATACGTCTTGGACCAAATCATCCGCATCGCTCGCCTTCACTTCGTACTTTAATAACCAACGACGCAGCAGCGGCCCATACAGAGTCAGCAATCGATCCCAAGAATCCGACTGACCCGATAGTTGAAATTGGTCGAGGAGACTGACTGAAGTGTTTTCCATTGACGATTATCGATCCGAAAAGTGTTTTGACGATGCAAGCTCGTTTCATGTTTTGTACTTGAGCCACCCTATGATTGTAACTGATACGCGACTCGACACTACCGATGATCCGCCGACTCAACGCCGACGATGCAGTACAAATGATCGACAGTTCGCAAGTAGATCTCGTTATCAGTCAATGCAGGGGTGGCCCATGACATCTGATCGCCAAGTTCATTGACGGCAATCGTCTCCAGTGAGTCACCTGGCTCAATAACGTGCGTACTACCGCCGGCGTCCAAGGCGTAGACATAACGCCCGTCTGACCATGGCGAAGCCCAGAATGATCTCGCCCCGCGGACTCGTGATTCGAATATTTTTTCTCCAGTTGAAGCATCGACGCAGGTGACAATCCCCGCCCTCCGCTGAAAAAAATACAGCTTGCCTTTGCAATAGACCGGTGATGCCATCTGGATACCAGAATCATCCATTCGCCACTGTACAAACGGGCCCGTCATACTGTCGTCGGGTGGGGTAATGTCGCCTTCACCACCAGGCGTGATGCAGTAGAGCCGTCCGCCGCCATCATCTGGTCCGCCACGATTTCGAAATTCGTTGCCAATGAATAATCGGTCACCAACGGCGGTCGGTGTAGCTGAGCTGCGACCCTTGTCCATGTCTATTTGCCACAGGAGCCTACCTGTTTGAGGATCATAAGAACGATAGACCATTCCGCCAACAATCAATTCGGTACGCTGCGAGTTTTTCCAAAGGAACGGGCTGCTGTATTGGGAGCTTTCACTGCGGTTGGTCCGCCAGACTTCTTTACCAGACTTGGTGTCCAAACAAGTCAGGAACGACTGCTGTTCATTGTCCACCTGTATGAACAAGCGATTATCTTGCAGTGCAATTGAGCTAGCAGTTCCCCATCCGGCTCGCATTTCGTAGACGCCCAAGTCGGTTTGCCAAACGACATTACCCTGGAGGTCCAAGCAGTGCACGCCATTCATTCCGAAGTAAGCGTAAATCCGTTCTCCATCGATGGCCGGGGTTTCAGTCGCATACGTATTGGTTGTGTGGCGTGGAATCGGAGGGATTCCGGTTTTGACCGTCCGACGCCAAACTTCTTCGCCCGAGGCACGGTCGATGCAAAGCACTTGATATTGATAAACCACGTTTACCAAATCATTACGGTTTCGACCGTAGCCGCCGTTGTAGTTTTCTGGCTTGGTCGATTCTGCGTTCGCGGAGTCCTGCGGCACAGCCGTGGTCAGATACAGTCGATCCTGCCAAACCACCGGCTGCGACCATCCCTCTCCCTGAGGATCGATCTTCCATCGGACACCTTTCCGTTGCCCATCGGCGTCAGACCAATGAATTGGTAGCGGAGACGTCGACGTCGCGTTCTGGTGCACACCGCGAAACTGTGGGTAATTGCTGGTTTCGCCGGCGGCAGTTGTGGCGAAGAGAGCTAATGCACATACCGATTGGAGGATTATAAATTTCACTAACTCGATTCCTGAAATGGCAGATTGATCTAGGGCGTTCTGCATTCTGGACAGACGCCTAACCATCATAAACCAAGGGCAAGCTTGCGTTGGCCTGAATGACAATGATTCAGTTCTGTGTCGACGCGACTCGAAATTAGCCTGGACTCGTTGGATTGCTGTGATCGCTCCGGAATTCAACTACTTCATCTGCCATGCCATCAGCTAGGCCGGTCGCTAACCGACCAGTCCACCAACCTTTCCGGTTCGATTCGCGTCCTGGCACACCAATTGCGTTCTCTGGCTCGTGACCTGTTCGACGATCTCACCAGACAGCTGCTGTGATCAACCGAGCCACGCCGATCACTTCGCTGCAATCACTCTTACTGGAATTCAAGTCGAATTATGGCAACTACACTCATTACGGGCGCTTCATCCGGAATTGGCAAAGAACTGGCGATCCAGTTTGCCGCAGGCGGTGATGATGTCGTGCTGGTCGCTCGCAGTGAAGCCAGATTGAACGATCTCGCTGACCAAATTCGCGAGGATCAGGGTGTTGGTGCTACTGTCATCTGCAGCGACCTCGCTACGACGGATGGTGTCGATCAGATTAGCCAACAACTGCGCGAGCATGCCATCGATATCGACACGCTGGTCAATAATGCGGGAATGGGTGCTCTCGGAAAGTTCGCGGAATTGTCGATCGACCGACAAACCGACATGTTGATGTTGAACGTTGTGGCACTGACGCGTCTGACGCGAGCCTTGTTACCCGGCATGATCCAGCGTGGTCGTGGCGGTGTTTTGAACGTGGGCTCGATCGCCGCGTACCAAGCTGGCCCGAACATGTCGGTGTACTACGCGAGTAAAGCCTACGTTTTGTCGTTTACCGAAGGGTTGCGAGAGGAACTCGCTGACACCGGCTTGCATGTCACTTGTCTAGAACCCGGTCCGACCGAGTCGAGTTTCGGCGAAGACTCCGGCATGGGCAAGCTCGATATGTTTTCAACCTCCACGATGTCCGCCCAAACCGTAGCGAAAGCCGGTTACGAAGGCTACCGAGACAATCAAGACGTCGTGATTCCCGGCTGGAAAAATCGCTTGATGGTCACGTCGACAGGCTTCTTGCCACGTTTTGCAACACGAAAA
>CAXBHV010000164.1:0-9109 GCA_963974855.1 uncultured Rhodopirellula sp.
CCGGCCGCTGACGCGTCGCGGCTCACTGAATCAACAAGCCGCCAAGCGTTTCGGTCCACCCCTAACCGCATTGTCCAGCGGAAACGAGTGGCCTGGGGATTGGCTGGCCTACTCAAAGCTCTGACCACGAAGCGTACTCAATCGATGAAGAATGGCAGAAATGGAATCACCAAAGTGGAACTGGTCTTTGGTGTCGCTTGTGCATTGATCCTGTTGTTTCTATTGATCCCTACGATCCATGGGCCTCGTCCGCCGCATCATCTCAGTCAGTGTTCGACGAAACTCAGATACTTTGCGTTGGCGGCGATTCAGCATGAAGTGTCAAGGAATGCATTTCCAGGCTACGCGATTTCCTTCGGCTTTTATGATCCCGACAACTCACCCGCGAGTTGGACTGACCAAGAAGGGTGGACTGCGACATCGGTGAAGCATCGCAAGCTGGGAACATGGGCGGTTGCTTTGCTCCCTTGGCTTGACGCCCAACCGACGTATGAAATTTGGACGGATGACCGGTACCCGGTTGTGTTTGGTGGCTTTAATGCATTGCCACTTTCGGATGGTCAATCAGGACTTGGATTTTCGGCGATTGCGACACCTAACCTGCAGATCTTTCAGTGCCCGTCGCAAACATTGGATGATATCACTCGCGGAAGAAACAGCTACGCTTGTAACACCGGAATGTTTTATCGCGGATCGGAGGCCACTGACTTTGTCCGCTCGATGCGGGCTGCCAATGGAGTGTTCAACAATAAGTTTCCTGGACTCGACGCGCAGGGTAGCCCAGTGTCAGTGGGGCCTCCCGTACGTCTGGATGATATTAAAGATGGACTCGGCAATACGATCCTGTTTGCGGAGAATTTGCAGGCGATGCCATGGCATCGAGCCGGTTTTATTGACGCGAACGATCTGAAGCTGGAGGATCAAGAAGCCGAAATTCACTACCCGGAAACCAGTCGATACGTTCATGGAATTGTTTGGCACTTCGAAGACGACGAGGGTGCAGCGGATGCACCGAAGGTAAATCCGGCGCATCGCATCAACGGCGTGCTGGCAGGAGCGAGTTTGATCGATTTGAGAATGACGCAAGAAAACGCAGGTGACCTGGCCCGCCCAACCTCAGCCCACGTCGATGGCGTCAACGTGAGCATGGCTGATGGAAGTACTCGCTTCATCACCGACACGATCGACTACCACGTCTATCAATCATTGCTAACGCCGAGCGGGTCCGAAAGCGATGTGCCACAGCCTGATTTTGTCTTGAGCGACGATTCGTATTGATCAGCTGAGGGGCAAACTCGACATCCACATTTCCCCTGATAGCTCATGAAATCCCGTGTTTGCGGAGTTTTCTGCTCTACAATGAAGGTGTCCTCATCAAGCCAAGAAAAAACGGAACCGCGACTTTTTTCTTGTTAACCTTTTCTCTGGTTCGGCATTTATTGGTATGCACACGCCTAATTCTCACTCTGCCGACGAAGCCACGTTTGTGGGACAGCTGACCGAATGTCAATTGCCACTGATGCTGTACGTCCGTGCATTGATGCCGGGGGATCATGCGGCGAGTGATGTGATTCAGCAAACCAATACCAAGATTTGGGAAAAGCGGGCCGATTTCGAGAGCGGAACCAATTTCAAGGCCTGGGCCTTCGCGATCGCCCGCTTCGAAGTCCTGAATCATCGCAAGCAGCAAGCCCGAGACGCCCGCTTGCGATTCTCGGACGAGCTAGAAGTGACCGTGGCGGATGAATTGGTCGCTCTGGATGATGATCTTTTACAGCGACATGCGGCGCTGCGGGAATGTATGAAGTCGCTTAAACCCGAGAGTCGTGAACTGTTGATGTGTCGTTACGCGTCGTCGGAACCGTTGGCCGAGTTTTCAAAACGCGTCGGTCGATCGGTGGGTGGAATCAAAGTGACGCTGCATCGGCTTCGTAGCAAGTTGGCGGACTGTATTGAACAGCGACTCGTGACTTCAGGAGAAATGGAATGACACCTGACCAACGCTCCACCTTGCTCGATTCGCTTCTGGATGGTGACATCAGCGAACCCGATTTCCTCAGGATCGAAGCTGAGCTGATTGTCGATCCGGAAGTGCGACAAGAATACTACCGGCGATTGCAATTAGATTTGCTGCTGGAACGCGAAGCCGCCGAGTCACATGCTTCTGCCCAGCAATTCAAGCCAGGCCGGATGTTGTTGTTGGTCGGGACTCTGCTTGCTGTTGCGGCAAGCTTGCTGATTGCGGTGCCTCTGATTCAAGGAGTCGGAGGCCAGGGCGATGCTGTCGCGGTGAATGAAGCGGCACCACGAAGCCCTGCTGTTGAAGAGCCATCGGCGAGCGGGTTTGCTATTTTAAGCGGCCAAAGCGAAGCCGTTTGGGAAGGAGCCACCGTCGGAAGCGGTGGCTTATTGCCTGAGGGCGATTTGCATTTAAAGTCCGGCTTGGTGCACTTGGAATTGTTCAGCGGTGTGCAAGTTGTGATTCAAGGCGAGGCTATTTTCTCGATCGATTCACCGATGCAAATCAGTATGACCCGGGGGCGTGCACGGGCTCAAGTGCCTAATGCAGCACACGGTTTTCGTATCAAGACCGCAGCAGGCGAAGTCGTTGACTTGGGTACCGAGTTTGCTGTCGATGTGACCCATGATCGCTCGAGTGTTCAGGTGGTCGATGGCGAAGTCGAGTTGCGGCCGCAGGGGACCGCCGCGGACGCGGATTCACTTCGTCTTTTGGAAGGCGAGTCCGTCGATTTGATGTCCGATGGACAGGTTTCGCAAACCCAATCCGTGGATCTAAATTTAGTTGGCCCGGTCGCGTTTCAAAAAGAGCTTGCCGAGTCGCAGTCGGGTCGTTTGCAGCGGTGGCAAGCCGCCAGCGATCAAATGCAATCCGATCCTCGGTTGATTGCCCATTATCAAGTCGATCCCAATGCGGATTGGTCGCGACAATTATTGAACCTTGCTGCTGGACGTGCCGACGTTGCCTCGGATGGCGCGGTGGTCGCTGCCGCACGGGCAACCGACCGCTGGGGACGCAGCGAAGGTGCATTGGATTTTAGTCGTACCGGCAGCCGTGTTCGGTTGGATGTTCCCGGCACTTACCGTGGTTTGACGCTGTTTTGCTGGGTCAAGATCAACAGCTTGGACCGCTGGTACAACTCGCTATTTTTAACCGACGGTCATGAAGTTCGCGAGCCGCACTGGCAAATCATGCAGGACGGCCGGATGTTCTTTTCGGTCAAGACACCGCCCACGGATCCGCAAGCAAAACAAGAATTTTCGCACAAAATCTACTATTCCGAGCCGATTTGGGACACCTCGCTCAGTGGCCGCTGGGTCATGTTGGCGACCGTCTATGACGTGGATGCTCAGCGAGTCGCTCACTATTTGAACGGAACGGAAATTAGCAGTGAGGCGATTCCCCCCGAATCGCTGGCAGAAACGATCGAGATCGGCGCGGCATCCATTTGTAATTGGAGCCAGCCGATGTATCGCACCGATGCCACGTTTGTGGTGCGGAATCTGAATGGTGTGATGGACGAATTTGCAATGTTCTCTGGAGCATTGTCGCAGCAAGAAATTAGTGAAATTTACAAGGTGGGAGATCCCTATTGATGTGTGACATGATCCGTAGCATTCGAATCGTTCCTTTGCTGGTCGCGGCGCTAGTAACTAGCACCGTGTGGACCAGCACCGTTTTGGCCGACGAAGCGGCTGAGCGTGAATTCACCTTGAAGGTGTTGCCGCTGCTGAAAGACAAATGTCTTGGCTGTCATGGCGCGGATGCGGATGACATCAAAGGCGAGTTTAGTGTGCTGACACTCGCGGATATGTTGCGTGGCGGTGAGTCCGAAGAACCTTCGGTCGTTCCCGGTAAGCCGGACGAAGGGACACTGATTGATGCGATCACGTGGACCACGTTGGAGATGCCTCCCAAAGAAAATGACCGTTTGACGGAAGCACAAGTTGCGGTCGTTCGCCGCTGGGTCGAAAACGGAGCACCTTGGCCTGATGAGGCGGCTCAGACTCGCTACCGTGATGAAGAACGCCAGCAACGTGTGACCGACGAAGGCACTATCGTGACCACCAGCGGCGGTACATCGAGCGAGTGGACTCATCGTCGTTACAAACCCGAAGACCTCTGGTCGTTCGAACCACTGAAAGACAAAAACGACCTGTTGCCCGCGTCGGTGGACGCATCCGAGGCGATTGACTATTTCGTTGACAAAAAACTGGTCGAAGCGGACTTGAAGGCGGCCAGCGAAGCAAGTCCCGAAGACTTGGTTCGTCGTGCAACCTTGGATTTGACCGGATTGCTGCCATCGCCCGAAGAAGTCGATGCGTTTGTGGCCGCTTGGAATACCGATTCGCAAGCGTCTTGGTCCGAGTTGGTGGATCGATTGCTTGAAAGTCCAGCGTACGGCGAGCACTGGGCTCGCCATTGGTTGGATGTGACTCGCTATGCCGATACCGGAGGGATGGCGAACGATTTTGAGCGATCCAATATGTGGCGTTATCGTGACTATGTGATTCGCTCCTTCAACAACGACAAACCGTACAACGAATTCGTAGTCGAGCAGATCGCTGGTGATGAACTAGCCGACGAGTCGGTGCGAGCTCGCAACAAAGGTAACGAAGGGGTAGTGAGAAAAGCCCAGCTCAAAGGCGACTACACGCCTGAGGAGGCCGAGTGGATCGTCGCCACTGGTTTTTTACGGCTGGGACCTTGGGACAACGCAATGATCGAAGCGGACGAGGCTCGCCAGATTTTTCTAGACGATCTCGTCAATGTTGCCGGTCAAACGTTCTTGTCCACCACGATGCGATGTTGCAAATGCCACGATCACAAATTTGATCCGCTTCCGACGCGTGATTATTACCGCATGTATTCGGCGTTCGCAGCGACGCATATGGCCGAGCGGAATGTGCCACTTTTGGATATCGAAAATCGCGAACAGTTCGATGAAGGTCGCAAGCATGTTCAGAAGATGCTCGATTTTGCAGTTTCCGAAAAGACAAAATTGGTGAACAAACGCGAAGCTGCGGCCCGCAAATGGTTCGACGAGCACAATCTGCCGTACAAGAACGAACAACAACGAAAAGATCTGCCAGACGAAGAGAAGCCAGAGCGACACGTTGGTCTGGATCATGTCGAGCAAGGTCAGCTGAAAGTTCGTGAGCAAGATGAATGGATTTGGACTCGCCGACTCGAACGCTACGAACCGATGGCGCAAAGCGTTTACAACGCCGAGTTTGGCAAGTTGGCTTGGAACGGGGCTCGCAAATTGCGAATCACTCCAGATAAGAAAAAAGAATCGCTCGTCAATCACATTTTGGTCGGCGGAGCGCTGACGGCACTGGGCGATCAAGTCGCACCAGGCGTGTTGAGTGCGGTGTCGGTACCAGTCGATCCACAGGCCGAAGATCCTTATTTGCTGACCGAATCGGTCGATGGCCGACGATTGGGACTCGCTCGCTGGATCGCACACCCTAAGAACGCATTGGCACAGCGATCGATCGTGAACCGTATTTGGCAGTACCACTTTGGTGTCGGGTTGGCTGCAAATGCAAACAACTTCGGCGGCAAGGGGGCGAAGCCTTCGCATCCTGAGTTGCTCGATTACCTTGCCGGCGACTTTATTGAGAACGGCTGGACGATCAAGCGGATGCATCGCAATATCATGATGTCCGACACGTACAAACGTTCCACGATTCCAGTGGACGCCGAACAGATCGCCGAAACGGATCCAGACAACAAATTACTCTCCCATTTCCCCCGACGCCGTTTGAGTGCCGAGGAACTGCGAGATTCGATTCTGTTGATCACCGGCGAATTGCAGCAGTGTGAGGGTGGATTGCCGATTAGTCCCGAGATCAATATGGAAGTGGCACTGCAACCGCGAATGATCCAGTTCTCGTTGGCTCCGTCGTACCAGCCATCGCGGACCCCCGAGTTGCGGAACCGCCGGACGATCTATGCCTATCATGTGCGTGGATTGGCGGATCCGTTTACCGAATTGTTCAACCAGCCGAATCCAAACGATTCGTGTGAGTTGCGAGAGACGGCTTCGGTGACACCACAAGTCTTCACGCTGCTCAACAGTGACACGATGACCGATCGTTCGGTGGCGTTGGCACTGCGATTGGAACAGGAATGCAAGACGCTGACCGAACAGATCGACCGTGCCTTTCGCCTGACATTGGGGCGTCATGCGACTGCCGATGAACAGCAACAGTTGTCTCGTTATGTCAAAGACATGCATACGTACCATCAATCGGTTGATCCCGAGCCAGTGGAATATCCGACGGTCATCACTCAGTCGTTGGTCGAAGAGTTCTCGGGTCAACCGTTCCAGTATGAAGAGATCCTGCCGATCTTTGAACGTTACGAACGTGACAAAAAAGCTGCGGATGTATCGGATCAAACCCGTGCGTTGGCCGACATGTGTTTGTTGTTACTGAACACCAACGAATTCATGTACGTCGACTAAGTGGGATAGGCTTCCAGCCTGTCAATGTGGGATAGGCTTCTAGCCTGTCATGCCATCATTCCCCCCCTCGCGATTGAAATCACCTGCTTCGCCCCGATTCATTTCCTTTCGAAGAGTTAATGCCATGTTAAACGCAACCCGACGATCTTTTCTGTACGGTCTTGGGGCAACCTTGGGTACCGTCGCCATGACCGATTTGATGGCGGCCGAAGCGGTCAAAGCGGCGCCCGCGGGCCCGCTCGCACCGAAGCCGCCGATGCATCCGGCCAAAGCCAAGAACGTCATCATGTTGTTCATGGAAGGCGGTCCAGGGCATATGGATACCTTTGAT
This sequence comes from uncultured Rhodopirellula sp., assembly GCA_963974855.1. Classification (GTDB taxonomy): domain Bacteria; phylum Planctomycetota; class Planctomycetia; order Pirellulales; family Pirellulaceae; genus Novipirellula. The sequence continues at coordinate 6,823 of CAXBHV010000164.1, forward strand.
CCCAAGCCCGAATTGACTCGGTTGCACAAATCGGAATCCAAGTTGACCGCAGGCCAAGAAACAGGATTCAAGTTCTTTGTCGGCAGCCCATTTGGGTTCAACAAGGTTGGCGACAACGGCATCGACATGTGCGATCAGTGGAAATATCTTTCCGACCCGTACGTGGCCAATGAGTTGTGTAACTATCGCGGTTGCCAAGCCGAGTCGTTGAACCATCCCGAGGCACTGTTCCATATGAACACCGGTAGTCGCTTGGGAGGCGACCCGGCTCTGGGGGCTTGGTCCACTTACGGGCTGGGCAGTGAGAACCAGAATTTGCCGGGCTACGTGGTGATGACCGAAATGGCATTGCCGCAAGGCGGACCGGGAAACTGGAGCAACGGATTCCTGCCGCCCTACTACCAAGGCACTCGGTTGCGTCCCCAGGGCTCACCGATTTTGGACCTCGCTCCGCAGCAATTCAAGACACGCGAGCATCAACGGCGAGCGCTCGACGAATTGGCCCGACTGAATGCTCAGCATTTGACGTCATTGGGAGCCGAGAACGAGAAGCTGAATGCACGGATGGAAAGCTACGAGTTGGCGTTCCGGATGCAGACCGAAGTGCCTGGCGTGATCGATCTGGCAAAAGAAGATGCGAAGACGTTAGAGATGTATGGGCTGAATGATTCGGAAACTGAGACATTCGGACGTCAATGTTTGATGGCGCGTCGATTGGTCGAGAGCGGCGTTCGCTTTGTGCAAATCTTCAGCGGCGGATGGGACAGCCACGATTATCTCGAGCGTGGTCACACAGCGCGAATCAAGAGTGTCGACAAGGGGATGGCCGCATTGATCCGCGATCTGAAACAACGTGGAATGTTAGAAGACACGTTGGTGATTTGGACTGGTGAATTTGGACGTACGCCTGACAATAACAAACGCGGTGGCGTTTATTCGCTCGGTCGCGGCCACAACAATCAAGCGATGACGATGTTGATGGCGGGCGGCGGCGTCAAACCAGGCGTTGTGGGGGCGACCGATGAACTTGGTTCGTCCGCAGTGGAATGTGTGCATCCGATCCGCGACTTCCACGTGACGCTTCTGCACTTGTTGGGGCTCGATGACAACAAGCTGACCTACTTTCACGGCGGCCGCTACAAACAGCTAAGCCAGTTTGGCGCCGAAGTGATCCACGACCTGATCGCATAGTCGTTGATCGCTCCAAAATGTGGGATAGGCTTCCAGCCTGTCATCAGCATCCTCGACAGGCTAGAAGCCTATCCCACATTGCAAAATCCGTAGTATTGCAATCAACGTCCCCCGCGATCCAAACGTCGAACCACAAACGATCGGCGGCGCTCTCTACGCGTTACGCATGATGACTTGCAGCGTGCATCGTCGTCTGTCGATTCCGTTTGACCAAATTAACAATGCCGGCCGTCAGCGAGCGTTCCTCGGTCAAGCGGTACGGTGAATTCGCGGGCAGCGACTTCATCAATCGGCGATGTGCCTGCGGCAATGCATGATAGGGTAGCGAGGGAAACAGATGGTGCAGCGCGTGAAAGCGTGTTCCTACCGGGCCCCAAAGTTCGGTGATCCAAGCGTTGTGCGGATAGTTCACCGAATCGAGCAACTGGTCCAGGAACTCCATCTCTTCACCATTGTTAGACCAGCGGTGCGATCCAATCGTGCGTACTGAATTCAGGAAGATGATGCACACCGCCATTAGGTAGGCATGGATCAGGAACGGCGTCGGCCACTGGCCCACCGCCAATGGAGCGATCACGACGATCACAAGGCTCCACAGAAAACAACCTAGCTCTTGGATGTAGATGATTTTTAGCGTCTGCTTCGTCGGCAGCGGGCGGATATAAGTCGGATCCATCACCATCGACGAAGCATGTTGATGGACAAACGCTCGAAACCCAGGAATGACCCAGGCCAGCGGAGTGAGCACGAGAAAGCGAACCACTGCCACGATCGGAATGACCAGGCACCACGAAAGGTAGAACAGGATCTGCCACCCTCGTTGATGTTCAAGCGGCAAATATTCGCCATCATGATCAGTGCCGTAGTGTTTGCGGCGATGGTGATCGATGTGCGTGTAGTAGACGAACGACGGAATCAAAAACGGAATGCCGCATAGCAGATTCCACACGATCCGGAACCATTTCAGCCGGTCGTTGGTGCGTTGATGAACCACTTCGTGGATGAACAGCGACGCGCGGTAGAACAGCAGAACCGATGCGAAGAAGAAAAACGCCTGATGAAACGTTCCCTGGAATCCTTGATGACGCGCATAGAT
>CAXBHV010000165.1:0-9098 GCA_963974855.1 uncultured Rhodopirellula sp.
GGAGTTCGTTTCACTCAGGCGTATTCGGCGTGCGGTGTTTGCTCGCCCAGTCGCTCTTCAATTCTGACTGGACGAACCCCCTATCGAAATGGAGTTTGGCGTTGGGTGCCTGCGGGCCAGGAAACTCATTTGCGAGCAAGCGAAATCACAATTCCGGAATTGGTAAAGCCTTTGGGTTACCAGACGATGCACAGTGGCAAGTGGCATCTGAACGGCCACTTCAATAGCCCCAAGCAGCCCCAGCCGAATGATCATGGATACGACTGGTGGTTTGCGACGCAGAACAATGCGTCTCCTTCGCATAAGAATCCGAAGAACTTTGTTCGCAACGGTATCGAAGTGGGGCCGCTGGAAGGCTTCTCGGCACCACTGGTTGCCGACGAAGCGATTGCATGGATGTCCAACGAACGTGATTCGACGAAGCCGTTCTTCATGACCGTTTGGACTCACGAGCCGCACTTGCCGATCGAGTCAGATCCGAAATTCATGGAGTTGTACAGTGATCTCGATGACCCCGATCTGCGACAACATCATGGGAACATCACGCAATTAGATCATGCATTCGGAAAGCTAATGCGAGCGCTCGACGAGCAAGGGCTGCGAGACAACACTTTCGTTATTTTCACAAGCGACAACGGTCCCGAAGGAAAAGGGACCAGCGGTCGCACGCGAGGGTCGACCGGGGGTTTGCGAGGTCGCAAGCGAGACGATCATGAAGGTGGAATTCGTGTTCCGGCGATTGTGCGTTGGCCAGGGCACGTGGCGGCGGGTACCGAAAGCAACATCCCGATCATCGGTTCGGATATCTTTTCAACGGTCTTGGACGTGCTTGATATTCCACTTCCCAGCGATCGCACGATCGACGGTGTCAGTATGCTGCCCGCGTTATCCGGTCGCAAGCTACAGCGTCCGGTGCCGATGTTCTGGCGGACCCACATTGCACCTGAGAATAGCCACGCGGCGATGCGAATTGACAACTGGAAACTTGTTGTGAACAAAGACTTGACGAAGTTCCAGCTTTACGAGATCGAGACGGATTGGAAGGAAGAGCACGATCTCGCCAGCGAGATGCCGGAGAAACTTTCGGAGATGAAAACGAAGTTCCTGGACGTCTGGAACGACGTCGAAGAGGAAGGCCCCAGCGAGTGGTGGGAGAACGAAGCGGAAAGCCCAAAAAAGCAGAAGAAACGCCAAAGTGGAAAACTGAGCGAAGGCAAAGATGAGACCGGGGACTGGGACCTCGTTCGCGGCGGCACGGTTTCCAAGACCGATTTTGGCTATCGGCTCGATGCAAGCCCCGGTGAAGCGTTAGCGTTAATAGAACTGGATCGGCCGGTTCAGGAATCTGCGACATTTCGGCTTCAGTACCGATCCTCCGTAGGCTCAAAGACCAAGAATGCCTGCTTCTGTTTTGGTTCGGCCACCGAAAACGATCAATTGTTCAAAGCGGGGACGATGATCGGGATGAATCGCCATGGCATCTTTGAAGGTAGCTGGGCGAATGTGGCAAGCGGTGCTGGAATCACAACTTCGATCAACCCGTCGGAAACGTTTGATGTGACCGTGACACTCGACCTGGAACAAGGCAAAGCGATTTTGGTGGTCGGCAAGACTCGCATCGAGCAACCGCTGCCCAAGTCACTCGAGAGTATCACGCACGTTGGCATTTACGCGAAAGACACGTCATCGGAATTCACGATGCCGGTTAGGACCACCGAATAATTAGCGACCTGTATGGCACTCCTGGTTGTTATTTTGTTTTGCGTGGCCTAGGTAAAGTTGCATCGCGGTGATGTTGCAGATCGATACACGAATATCCCTAAACCCTCTATAGGAAAACGAGACCAAGTATGAAACGTTTGAGCCCAATGTTGTTGGGGATAATTTGTTCCGTTGCTGTTTTCAATTTGAGTGGAACCGTATTAGGGCAGGAGTCAAGTCAAATGGACCAAGAATTTCTCGAAGACGTCTCGTTTCTAAAACAGCACACCGACATCATCACGTTGACCGATGGCGAGGCCGCTGTGGCGGTCGCGCCAGCGTATCAGGGGCGTGTGATGACCAGCACGGTCGATCGTGAAAACGGAGCCAGCTTTGGCTGGATCAACCGCAAGGTGATCGAGACGGGATTGCTCTCGGACGAAGAACGCAAAGGCAAACTCGAAGAACACATCTACATCTTCGGTGGCGAAGAACGATTTTGGCTCGGTCCCGAGGGTGGCCAATTTGCTTTGTTCTTCAAGCCGGGCAGCAAGTTCGAATTTTCGGATTGGACGACCCCCGCAGCGATCGATACCGAACCCTTTGAACTGGTCCAGCAATCAAGCACCACCGCCAAATTCAAACGCAATTGTGAGCTGACAAACTTCAGTGGTAAACAATTCTCGATGGGAATCCAACGCACCGTGCGTTTGCTCGATGAAGCTGCCATTGCCAAGACTCTGAAGTCAGACTCGATCGACGAATCGATCAAGTATGTTGGCTACGAGACCGACAATCGGATAACCAATCGAGGTGAAAACGCGTGGACGAAGCAGACGGGCATGCCCTCGATTTGGATCTTGGGGATGTACAATCCGTCGCCGAAAACAACGATCGTGATCCCTTTTAAACCCGGTGATGCCGCCGAACTCGGCCCCAAAGTTAACGACACCTACTTTGGCAAAGTGCCGCCGGAATATTTGAAGGTCGATGACGACGTTTTGTTCTTCAAAGGTGATGGCACTCGTCGCGGCAAGATAGGCATCACGCCAGAGCGTTCATTGGGTATCGCGGGAAGCTACGATGCGGACGGAAAAGTTCTGACGATCGTGACCTACAACGTTCAAGACGCACCGAGTGGGTATGTGAATTCCATGTGGGAAATGCAGGAGGAACCTTTCAAAGGTGACGTCATCAATGCCTACAACGACGGATCGCCCGCTCCCGGCGAACCACCGCTCGGGCCGTTCTACGAATTGGAAACCTCGTCCCCGGCGGCCGCGCTGAAGCCGGGCGAAACAATGACCCATGTGCAACAGACTCTGCATCTGCAAGGCAGCGAAGCTGCGCTGGCCCCGATTGCCAAGCGGCTATTTGGCGTTCATTTGGATCAAATCCGAGTGACCCAATAGTCAGCCGTTCCCTTGGAAAGAGGCTCTCTCTGCATTCCGCATCCACCACGACCTGGACACCGCGAGTCATGATGAAAAAACGATTTCTGCCTTACTTCTCGAGTGCATCTCTGGTTAACGCGAATGCATTGCGGTGGCGAACCTCGTGGCTGTTAACCATTGCGATGTTCATTGTCGCATTTCACGGGCTCTTCGCGTTTCCGGCCATTGCCGAGAAGCCGCATGCAGTTCTCGTCGTCGGGACACTGCACTATTCGCCGGAACTCAGCATGCCGCTGCTTGCTGAGGAACTGGAGCGATTCGGATTTCGCACGACGGTGGTGATGGACAAAGGCGATCCGGAAAAGAAACGCGAAAATGTTCTGCCCGGTATCGAGGCGTTGGCGGATGCAGATTTGGCGATCTTCTTCATGCGATTTCTGCAGTTGCCTGATGACGAGTGGCAACCGATCGAAGACTACTTGAAATCGGGCAAGCCCATCATCGGGCTGCGGACCGCCAACCATTCTTTCAAATATCCCGCGACCCATCCGCGGTCGATTTGGAACGACGACTTCGGTCGCCGCGCGCTTGGCACGCCGTACATCGTGCATCAATCCAGCGAGACCGAAATCAGTGTGATCGAAGAATCACGACAGCACCCGATCATGACCAATGTATCAAAGTCGAATTGGACATCGCCGGGGACGCTCTATCTGACGCACTTCGAAAAGGGTGTCGTTCCGTTGGTAAATGGCAGCGGCAAAGGCCGACGTCGTGAGATCAAGAAATCGTTTGGCGTCGTTCAGGTCCAAGAGAATGAATCCGACACTGTCGCCTGGGCGTGGCAGAACGAATGGGGCGGCAAGGTATTTGGAACCACGTTTGGTCATCCCGGTGACTTTGCCGAAGAATCGTTCGTTCGCATGGTCATCAACGCAGCCTGTTGGGCCGTGGATCGACCGCTTCCGGGAGCCGACGAAACGATCACGACTTGGGAAATCCAGCGACAAGATAAAAAGACAAAGAAGTGATGTATCTCGATCGAAAAACGCTCTCAACAATGATTAGAAAAATTCATTCCGTCATCGTGCTTCTGTTTTGCGGAGTTGCCGTATCGACGACTTCCGCCGAGTCGCCCATCCGGCCCGAATCACCGATTCGACCTGGGGATCGTATTGCGATTGTTGGCAACACGTTTGCGGATCAATTGCGAATCCACGGCTATCTTGAAACGATGTTGCTGCAGCGTTGGCCAGACAATCCGGTCTCGATTCGCAACCTGGGTTGGGGTGGCGACATGCTGAACGCGCGTGATCGACCAACCAATTTTCCCGCTGAAGAAGAAACTCTGACAGAGCATCGTACCGATGTGATCATCGCCTGTTTTGGGATGGGAGAATCCTTTGCGGGCGAAGAGGGGGTGCGAACGTTTCAAGCCGCCGTCGCTGCATTCATCAAATCACTCGAGGGCAAAACGTACAACGGCGAATCCCAAGTGCGTTTGGTCCTGGTGTCACCGATCGCCAACGAACCGCTTGGAAAATTGACGCCACGGCACGAGCAACGAGACCGAGAGCTATCAGCGTACAGCCAAGCGATCAGCGAAGTGGCAATCGCTAACCAAGTGACCTTTGTTGATCTTTACCAACCTTCTCGCTATTTGATGGAAGAGCGAGTCGGACCTCGTTTTACCACGAACGGCATCCATTTGAATGCTTACGGATACTGGGGAATGAGTCATTACTTGTTTCGTGACCTGGTTCGAGACGACCCTGCTGCGGTCCAGCCACCATGGCAAATCTTGATTGACGCGGCTGATTTGACAGTGCAAGCTCGTGGAGTCGATATTTCAGACGCGGCTCGAACTGAAATGGGGCTTAAGTTTCGTGCAACCGAGTTGATTGCCCCAACGCTGCCTCCGCCAACCAGCGACGACCTTCCGCCGCAATTGAATCATTTACGCGATTCGATGGCGATCACAAATCTTCCACCTGGTATCTACGAGCTGACCGTCGATGACGTCTCTGTCCTGACCGCGAGCCATGAAGAGTGGGCGGGAGGAAAGACGATTGACGCCTCACCAGTTCACCAAGAGGCCGAAGCGTTCCGCCGTGCTGTCAACTACAAAAACCTACAGTTCACGTATAGCTGGAAAGCCCTGAACCAAGTCCATATTGTCGGGGAGAGAAAAAAATCGCCCAGTGGAAAGGCATTGCCAGCGGAAGTGATCGAATTCAATCAACTCGCACAGAAACGCGATGCGAAATTGCGAGATGGGATCGAACGTCAAACGCGGAATTGGCGTGTGACTCGGATTCACTAGAAATCGATGGTAGCTACGTTCGCCAGAGCGTGAACCCTAATGGCTTTTTTCAAGAACCTTATGAATATCCGAACTTACAAACAAGCGAACGAGTGTTTTTGGCGAACGGTCCGCCCGTTGGCGACGGCAGCCATGATGACCATCGTGTTGACGACCATCGCGTCGGCGCAGGATGCATCGGGTATCAAGAACATCAAGGACGCCAATTTGGACTTGATGAACAATCATGATCCAGCGTCCGAGCAAGAGAACTTTGAATTGCTCGACGGTTACCAGGTCAACCTTTTCGCATCCGATCCGATGCTCGCTAATCCCACGCACATGCACTGGGACTCGCGAGGCCGGTTGTGGGTGGCGTGTTCGTGGGCGTACCCCCAATTGAAGCCGGGCGAAGTCGCTAACGACAAAATTATCATCCTTGAAGACACCGATGATGACGGTGTCGCTGACAAGTCAACGGTGTTTGCCGATGGACTGTATATTCCCACAGGGTTAGAGCTTGCCAACGGCGGGTGTTATGTGGCGCAATCACCCGACGTCTTCTTCTTCAAAGACACCGATGGGGATGACGTGGCCGATGTGAAGGAATTGGCGCTGACCGGGTTTGGGATCGAAGACAGTCACCACTCCGTCAGTGCGTGGCGACGCGGTCCCGGCGGATGGATCTATTTTCAAGAAGGCATCTTTCTGCATTCGCAAGTGGAAACGCAGCACGGTGTCGTGCGGAATTTCAACGGGGGCGTCTATCAGTACAATCCGCGGACGCAAGAACTGAGAATGTTTTGTACCGGTACCGGCGGAAACCCGTGGGGACACGTGTTCGACCAATGGGGCCAGTCGTTTATGGTCAATAATCCGCGGATCATGTATTTGTCCCCGGTGACTGGAAATGGTGCCCAAACCATCCGAGTTCCAACGCTGATCAGTACGGAAAAGCAATGCGGCGGCGATCTCGCGACGGGGTCTCATGTCGGAGACGACATCCGCGGCAATCTACTCAGTGGTCGATTCAAAAGTCGTACTATTATCCGCTACGAATTTACCGAAGACGGCGCGGGGTTCAGCGCCAATGTTCTGCCGCCACTGATGACCTGCAAGCACCCAAATTTCCGGCCCGTGGATGTCAAGATCGGCCCCGACGGAGCGGTCTATGTCGCCGATTGGTACAACTCGATCATTAATCACGCCAGCCATGATTTTCGCGATTCGCGTCGCGACCATGAGCACGGTCGCATCTGGCGAATCACGCACAAGGATCGACCGCTCGTCAAGAATCCTGAGTTCGATGGAACCACCACTGAGCAACTCGTCGACCATTTAAAGAGTCCCGAAACATGGGTACGCCATCAAGCGAAAAAAGAAATCAGCGAACGGGAACCCGACGAGGTCCTCGCGGTACTGCAAACGTGGGTGGATCGACTCGACACCGGGTCACCCGACTATGAACTTCATCTCGTGGAAGCGATGTGGGCGTGTCAAAATGTCGAACGTCCGAGCGAGAAGATTCTACGTTTGGTGCTCGATGCGTCAGACGGTCACGCTCGATCCGCGGGTGCTCGTGTGATTCGCTACTGGCACGAATCTCTGTCGGATCCGATCGCCATGATTGCCAAAGCAGCTGCGGATCCATTTCCGCGAACACGAATGGAAGCGGTGCTTTCGGCGGGATTCATCCCCAAGGCAGAGGCCTTTGCAGCAGCATTGAATGTGATCGACCATCCCAGCGATCCGTTCCTTGACTTGGCGTTGCCGCAGACAAAGAAGGCACTCGAGCCGTATTGGCGTCCGGCGATGGAGGCGGGAACGCTTCGTTTTGCCAAGGAATCCCACAAAGCCGCTGCGGAACGATCTGCAGGAATTGGTTTTGCAGAACGAATCGCGAGCTTTTTGCAACAGAATGATCCCAGTGAGAAAGAGATCAGCGAATTTTGTGATCAGTTCAAAGCCATTGGCACCAATGACGACATTTTGCGAATCGTAGCCTCGTTGGCCAGTGGAAAAGATTCCAGGTCCGATGATGCCAAAATCGCTTTGCTTGAATCGCTCAAGTCGATGGCAGATTCGCGTCAGTCGGGCGTGCTTCGTCGACGTTTGCGCACCCTAGCGCGAATGCTCAACGATGACAACGTAACCGTTGCATCACTCGCCGCTGAGAATCTCGCTGCTTGGAAAGTGAGCAAGGTCACGGGGCCGCTTCTCGACATCGTCGAGGACGACGGTCGATCGCCTGCATTGCGCCGGTCAGCAGCGGTTGCCTTTGCCAAACTTGGTAACGCCAAGGAACAGCAAACCCTGGTCAGCCTCTACGAGAATGCTGATGTGGATATTCGTTACGGTGCACTGGTTGGCATTGTTGCCACCGACGTGCAGCGGGGGGCGAAGTTGGCAGCGGCATTGTTGAGCCAAGACCCTGGCGAGACAGATCCGGTTCCGCTGATTCAAGCAATTCTGAGAAATCGAAACGGAGCAAAAGCATTCTCCGATGCGATGAAGGGCGTCGAGGTTCATCCGACTGTCGCCGCCCGTGTCGATGAGTTTCATCGGTCGACGGGGCTGCTTCCCGAAAATCTTGCAAGATTGTTTCGACCATCCTCCGATTCGGAGTCGCTCAACTCGCAATTACTGGCGGAAGACCTAGCGGAACTGACGAGCGATGTCGAAACGTACGGTGACGCGGTTCGTGGTGAGATCATCTATCGACGAAAGTCTCTGGCTTGCACGAACTGTCACGGAATTGGTCCCGTCGGCCCCGTCATCGGCCCGAACCTAGTGGCGGTGGGGGCAGCGGCGAAGACCGACTATATCGTTGAATCGATTTTGCAACCGAACAAAGCGATTGCCGAACACTACGAAAACCGAATGTTTGTGTTGGACGATGGAACCACCCAAACCGGCATCGTGACGTTTAAGAGTGATGACGAAGTCGTGGTGCGAGACGCGGCGCAAGCTGGAAAAGAAATACGTTTAGCGGTCGAAGAAATCATCGCCGAGAAAGCAATGATTTCGGCCATGCCTGCGGGACTTGTCGATCAACTCGGCAACCGCCAAGAGTTTCTCGATTTAGCGAAATTTGTCGCAGCTTTAGGGCGTCCAGGCGCCTTTGCCAATGATGAAAGTCCTGTGATTCGCAAGTGGCATCTAACCGCCACTTCCAACTTTGATGAACTTTCGGCCGAAGACACCTCTTGGGTCACAGCGTACAGCAAAGTCCGCGGTGAATTGCCTGCCAACGATTTGCCAAGCGGAGATCAAGTGCTCGCTCGCGGCTACTTGAATGTCCTGGTCTCTGGCGATGTCCAATTCGAAATCAACGATCTCGTGGGACTGCGGTTATGGATCGACGGAGATGAAATCCTCGATCCAACCAAGGTCCTCACACTGGCCAAGGGACGGCGAGCGGTAACGATTGGAATCGACCGAAGTCAACGCGACGACGTGGGGTTAAAAGTCGAACCGATTGCGACGCCGCAGTCGCCTGCGAAATTTCAAATCGAAGGCGGTTTTTGAGGGAGCAGTGTTTGCGGGGACAGGCATACTTGGAGCTAGCATTGGGTTGGTTCATGTGGTCAACGTCCTGAGGTCAACCTTTTGGAATCGTCGGAACATTAAGTGACGGGTTTTCCTGTAGCGGATGTCGTCAAGACTTGCGTTTTCCAGGCTGGTCGAAACTCTTGACGAGT
>CAXBHV010000166.1:0-9089 GCA_963974855.1 uncultured Rhodopirellula sp.
ACGCCGGCGAATATCCTGATTCCGGGCATCGGCTGGACGTGCGAAATGAGTTGCTCGGTTTTAGTACTGGGCAAGTCTTTGTCGTCCCAGGCGAAAGCCGCAACAGCCATTTATTGGCAGTATTAACGACGAAATCCGATTCCGATCGCATGCCTCCCGATGAGGAACCGCTTTCGGAAATTGAAATCGCGAAAATTCGAGCCTGGATCGATCAGGGACTCAACTGGGACGATAAATTGCTGCCCACGCCAGAGATCAAGTCCGATCATTGGGCGTTCGCACCAATCGTGCGGCCGCCATTGCCCACCGCGATCGCGACGCCAGCCAACGCGAATGTTGCCGGTTCTCGACATCCCATCGATGCGTTTATTTCCGCGCGCCAGAAAACAGCCGGTGTAACACCTGTGCGAGCGGCGGAGCGTGGCACGTTGGTTCGACGACTGTACCTGGACCTGCTGGGATTGCCTCCCACTGTCGCTCAGACCGATGCGTTTGTAAGCGACCCTGCGGCGGACGCCTATGCGAGATTGGTCGACCAAGTACTGCAGTCGCCGCATTATGGCGAGCGGATGGCACGTTACTGGCTCGACCTGGCGAGGTGGGGCGAAAGTCAGGGGTACCAGCATGACATCCCCCGTCCCTTTGCTTGGCGTTATCGCGATTACGTGATCAACGCCTTCAATCGCGACAAACCCTACGCTCAATTTCTGCGAGAACAAATTGCCGGCGATGAACTACAGCCCTACTCCGACGAAGCATTAATTGCGACCGGGTTTCTAGCGGCTGCGCGGATCAGCGGCAATCAAATGGACAAGCCACTGCAGCGGATGGAGGTGTTGATGGACATTGTCGACAATACGTCCAGCGCGGTGTTGGGGCTGACGATGGAGTGCGCGCAATGTCACAACCACAAATTCGAACCGCTGATGCAGCGAGACTACTACGCGATGATGGCATTTTTCTCCAATGGCCAGCTAGGGAATTTTAATCTGCGGGATACACCATCGGTCGCCGCGGACGAAATCCAAAACTGGTTCTCCAATGATTCGTATCGTTTCTATCTGTCGGAAGCTAAAAAGCGAAAGGTGGATCCCGCCGATTACCCTGCACATACATGGGGCTTTTATTCTCCCGTGACGGGTAACAAGGAAGTAAAGCATCTGCCGGTCGTCAATCGTTCTCCCCTGCCCTACTCGCCCGACTTTTTAGCCGGCAACGTGACCCATGTGCTGATCCGCGGCGACGTACGTAGTCCGGGATTGCGAGTCCAGCCGGCTTGGCCTGCGGTGCTCGGCGAGACTCCTTCGAAGCTTTCGCCAACTCCTCGGCAAACGTTGGCGGATTGGTTGGCCAGTCCCCAAAATCCGCTGGTCGCACGCGTCTGGGTCAATCGTCTGTGGCAATCGCATTTCGGACGTGGTTTGGTCGACACCGCCAGCAATTTTGGGACTCACGGTGCCATGCCGACGCATCCGCACCTGTTGGACTGGTTGGCCTCGGAATTGATCGACAGTGGTTGGAGTACCAAACACATTCATCGCTTGATCGTGACCTCGGCGACCTATCGTCAGTCGAGTGTTTTAGACGCAGCCAATCATGATTTGGATCCCGACAACAAGACCTTGTGGCGATGGCCTCAGCGACGGATGCAGGCCGAGGTAATTCGTGATTCTATTCTCGTTGCGACGGAGGATCTAAATCGGCTGGTCGGTGGACCAAGCGTTGCGCCGGAACGTGAGGAACAGACGTTGCGGCGGACGATCTACCTGTCTCAGCGCCGCAGCCAAATGCCTGACGTGATGACGATGTTTGATGCCCCCGACGGCGTTCGCAGTTGTTCGCGTCGCGAGGTGTCGACGGTCGCCTTGCAGCCGCTGTACCTGCTGAACAGTCCGTTTGTGGTCAAACGTGCCGAGCAGCTGGCGCGGATCGTGAACGCTCACGCCGGTGACGATCCGCAGGGAGTGATTCATGCTGTCTTCCAGCGGACGCTTGGTCGCGCACCGACATCCGAGGAAGTTGGATTTGCCACAGCGGCACTGAAACCTCGCGACCGTCAGGCCGATTCCACGATGTCGGAAGGCCCCCCCCCCGAACTGGTTCGTTTCTGTCACTCGATGATGAACCTGAACGAATTCGTCTACATCCCCTGACCGAGTTTCGTTTGAACCTCGTTCGCAACCCGCCTGCCTTTTACCCCCTTCGGCCCAGCCAATGATGATCAACCCCGTTAGCCAAGATCGACGAACGTTTCTCGGGTCTGCGGGCCTCGGTCTGGGATCGATCGCCTTGAACGCGCTGCTGCAGGAAGAGTCAGCGACCGCCGCCGACGCCAATCGCGGTTCGCAGCAGCCGCATTTTCCGCCCACGGTCAAGAACGTCATCTTCTTGTTCATGTCGGGCGGTCCCGGCCACATGGACACCTTTGACTCCAAGCCTCAGCTATCAGCAATGGAAGGTGAGTATGTGCCGGACAGTATCGGGGCGAACGTTCCCAACATTCCTCGCTCGGGCGTTGGATCCAAATTGATGGCTTCGCCGTTTGGGTTTAAAAAGTATGGCGAAAGTGGAATCGAGGTCTCCGATTTGCTGCCCCATACCGCTCGCCATGTCGATGATCTGTGCGTAATTCGTTCGCTGAATCATCGCATTCCGGTTCATGGGCCCGCAGAGAATTTTACCTTGACCGGGTCGTCACTGGGGGAACGGCCCAGTTTGGGCGGCTGGGTGACGTATGGATTGGGCAGTGAAGCACGTGACCTGCCAGGGTTCATTGTCCTGTCGTCCAACTCGAGTGGCCCGGCACCGCAGCGCCCAGGCTGGGGCAGCGGTTTTTTGCCGGCTCGGTTCCAAGGCACCCAATTGGACGATCAAAGCGGCGTCCCGTACTCGGAATTACCCCAGTTGTACTCCGTGGCGGATCGTCGAGAGCAGCTCGACTTTATCCGTTTGATGAACCAGCATCATCTGCGGCGGCAAAACGAGAACTCCGAACTCGAGGCTCGCATCGAATCCTACGAACTAGGCTTTCGGATGCAGTTAAACGCACCGGAAATCCTGGATCTATCCAGAGAAACCGAAGCGACTCAAAAGATGTATGGGATCGACCAGAAGCCCAGTGCGGTGTTTGGGCGGCATTGTTTGTTGGCGCGGCGACTGGTGGAACAAGGTGTCCGCTTCATTCAATTGCGAAATGGTGGCTGGGACGCGCATGGTTCACTGAAGAGCAATCATATCGGCCGCTGCCGCGCAACAGATCTTCCCATCGCGGGTTTGCTGCAAGACCTGAAGCAACGGAACTTGCTGGAGCAAACGTTAGTCGTCTGGGGTGGGGAATTCGGGCGAACGCCAACGACCGAAGGCAATCAGAAGGGCGACAAACGCGGCCGCGATCATTCACCCGCCGGCTACACGATGTGGCTCGCGGGAGGCGGAATCAAGGGCGGGCAAGTGATCGGAGCTACGGACGAGCTTGGCTTTGTCCCCGTCGAGCGACCGCTCTCGCCGCACGACTTGCATGCCACGATGCTGCACGGTCTGGGACTCGACCAGCACAAACTCATCTACCTGCACAACAATCGCGAAGAAATCCCCACCGTGCTTGGCGGTGAAGTGATCCGAGAAGCCTTCGCGACGTGAGTCGCCATACGCCCTGATAAAACAAAGGTGTCAGGATTCAAATACAAGCAATGACTCCTGAGACCTTCGATTTCTCCAAGTGATCGATTGCAAGACGAGCGTGTGCCGTTCCGCTATATTTAGGCTGCGCCGCTGGGTTTGGCGCAGACTAATTTCGATCACCGGTGATGGGGAGCGTTCGATGATGAAAATGAGTATGACGATTTTGATTAAGAAGTTGGTGCTTCTTAACCTGTTGTTGATTGGTTGCTTCAGCCTACCCGATGGATGGTATGCGACTTCTCATGCGCAGCCTCCAACGACTGAAGCCGCCCAGGATAAGAATCAATCAGAACCCGCAATCCGAGCTGCGATCGCGGATCTTTATAGTGTCAAGTTTCTGAAACGACAAGCAGCATTTGAATCCTTAATCGAAAGCGGAGATCCGGCAATTGCTCCACTTACGACGGCAGCGTTGACGGATGACGTGGAGGCCGGTGCTCGATGCGTCGAAGCTTTGACGCGGATTGGAGCGAACAAGTCACTTCGTCCAGCGGTACTAGAATCGTTGAAACGCATTGTTGCCGAAGGGACAACCCAAACTGCGGCGTTAGCAGGCAAGCAATTCGAGGACTTGAGCCTTACCGACCAAGAACGCGCGATCAGAAAGTTGGAGTCATTTGGCGAGCGGATTTTTCGGCGTGGCGACGCTTCGATCACTCTCTTACGGATTAAGAACGGTAAGTCCGCAAGCCAGCTCAGGTTCTTTCCAACACTCACGTCCGTCATCTTGGATGGTCCGATGATTACCGATGATGTCATACCGCACCTGCTGGAGATTCCCGCGCTCAGCTATCTGACGATGAAGCACACGTCGATTACAGATGATGGAATGAGTCAGCTTGCGAAGTGTCGATCGATTCGCACTCTAACATTTCATGATCGCGAAATCAGCGAAGCACTTGTTGACGCCATCTACGAATTCCCCGGGCTGCAAATGCTGTCGCTGCAAACACGCATGGACGAAAAAGACTTACGCCTCCTGACCAAGTTACCCAAGCTGACGTCACTTAGTCTGTCGGATCTTATCGTCAGTCAACAAGGCATTGAGTCGCTGAACCAATTGCAACGCGTCAATACGCTATCGCTATCGATGAAAGGCCTCACTGATGAGCAATGTGAACATCTGGCTAAGCTCACCATACCCGCAACGCTATCGATCACTGGCAGCAAAGGTATCTCCGAACGGAGCTGGATATCGGTTAGCAAGGCAAGCTTCACTTCAGTATCGCTAATCCGCTGTGACATCAGTGACAGCAGCTTAGCGGCTCTTGCAAAAAGCGAGTCGATGCGAGGCCTATCAATCTATGGCGGATCGATCACCGACAAAGGCCTTCAATCTTTGCACGGAAACGAGGTGTTGAGCTCGATCAGCCTTCAAGATACGAAAGTAACAAAAAAAGGCGCGGAAGATTTGCTATCGGCTCTTCCAAATGCTCGGCGCATTCGCTTCAATCGCGAGTACATTGGAGAAGCGTTGCAATTTGGTCGGTTTGTTCCTCCGAAACGGCCAAGCGTTCACTTTTCGGAGATCGCAAATAGACTTCGAAAATCGGCACACGTACGTGAAAAAATTGATGACGAAGCAATCAAGTTGCTCAATGCCGAGCCGAATCTAGGTCAGGTTTTTGTTATGACGGGCGATCCAACGGATGACGAGATCGCTCGACTGAAAAATGTGTCGATGACCGGGCTTGTAATAACATCGACCGGGATAACGTCGCAGGTTCTCGAGCCGTTTGAGAATCATAAGTCAGTCTCAGAGATATCCATCACATCCG
Source organism: uncultured Rhodopirellula sp. (assembly GCA_963974855.1). Classification (GTDB taxonomy): domain Bacteria; phylum Planctomycetota; class Planctomycetia; order Pirellulales; family Pirellulaceae; genus Novipirellula. Next base: position 5,460 of record CAXBHV010000166.1, read on the forward strand.
ATAAAGTCACTGACCAAATCGTCGACGGCCTGCTCGCGATGCCTCTCTTGACCAAAATCTCGCTAAGCCGGGCACAGATTTCGGACGACGGTTTGCAGCGTCTTTGCAAGGGGCTAGCCACGCACGACCAATTTCGATGCTTGGTACTGTCGAACTGCTCAGAATTGTCCAATTTGGCTATGAGAGAAGTCGGTCAACTGAAGGGGCTCACGCAACTTTTGCTTTCGGAAAATCCGAGGATCAACGGTGACGTCTTGGAGCACATAGCGAGAGCGAAAGGTCTAACCGAGTTGAGTTTGAGTAGCATTACGCTTGACGAGAGCGACCTTGAATCGATTAGACACTTGAATCTCGATCGGTTGCACTTTCAAGGCGGTAGTTTGAGCGATGAAGTCGTCGCAAAGATTGCGAAGTACTTTCCAAATCTAACTCAAATTGGACTCCAAGAAAGTGATGTGACCGATGACGCGATGAAGTCGCTGGCGAAACTCAGCAAGCTGCAATGGATTTACTTGAATGGCACCAAAGTGAGCGGTGACGGTTTGGAGCATTTGAACGTACTAACAGATCTGAAATACGTTCACGCAAGCCGCAGCGAGATCAGCCCAGCGGCAGTCAAGCGGTTTTGCGAACAGCATCCCAATACCAATCTTCAGCTCAACTAATCTACAGCCAAGTGCTTCACGACCATCTTCGTAAACGCAAGCAACTCGGTGTAGTACCGCAAATACAAACACTCACTGAATCCAGTGACACACCGTCAGGTGCAGCAAGCGAAAGATAGTTGTGACGACACCTGAACCATCGGAACTGCGAATCTTTAATACGGCGCGTCACTTGCCCGCGTAGAGGTGTTCGACCACTTTCGTCAGAGGACGCGTATAGAGTTGTAGTAGATAACGCTCGCGCGAACGTTATGGATAACACAACGGTGTCAGATAACACAAAGGTTTCAGGAGTCAAATACGAACGATGACTCCTGAAACCTTCGGTTTCCCTCCTTGCTACGCATTATCTTGATTTAGACATCTTGATTTCGACGTTCGGAAGCGCACCTTGGAGAAAATCCAAAGAGCGATCGGGAGGAAGATCGCCGCTGACTCTTAGTTTTTTCAACTTTCCAAGTTTCGAGATCTGCTCAAGTGGACAATTGATAAACAAATCACTATCAATAGCCAGTGACTGAAGGTTTGCCAGCCCGCTTAGCAGTTCAAAACAACTTGGCGTAACGAGAGTCCCACTTATATTAAGTTCAGTCAATTTCGATCCTCTAAGGAGAGAAATGTGCTCGTCCGCGGTATTCGTTTGCAATAGGACTAGCAACTCAACGGAGTGCAGTAATTCATAGGTAAAAACCTCGCTTTTCAATTTGCATCCGTCAAGTCGCAATACTCTCAGAGAGGGCAAGACTAGATTCTCAAGACCAGAGCCATCTAATGGGTTAAATCCTACATCAAGCAAGGTCAGTCCGTGTAACCCATTGAGGAACGACAAATCAGAGTCATTAAGGCCTGAGTTTTGTATGGTCAAGATCCGTAATCCCGAGCCGAGTCCATGATCGACATCTCTTCCAAAGGTATTTCGTTTTCGAATCAAACGCAGATTTAGCAGTAACAAAGGATCGAGCTCTCGATCGGTAAACTCGACTGAAGACACACTTGGAAAGAAACGTGCCCCGCGTACGTTGTATTGCTCAACAAATGCTTTGGCGCGTTCGTCGAGCCTCGATAGAACGCGGTGCACGACGATATTCAATCGTGTGCCTCGTTTGTCTATTCCAAATCGAAACTCCTCGTACTCCAAATCCACGAGCGAATCCAAACAGCTTGCCGCGAAACGCCAATCAAGGCTATAAACATTCCGAGCCAAGAATGAGACAGTGTCCTCCAGCGGGTGGACATCCTTTTCAACAATCTGAGCGACGATGTCCTGGACTAAGTAATAACGCGACGCCAATAAACCGTCGGGAACATTCTCTAACCCCACCTCGACGGCATGTTCTTCAAATTCCCCGTCGCTCGACGTTGCCCATCCAACCACCGCCAGTTCCTCAGCATCAACGACGTTGATGTTCAGCGGCAAGACAAGCATACAGATTGGCAGCCATCGCCATACGCGGATCGGCGATCTCGTCATAATGGATAATCTCCGTGATGGATAAGCGGCCACCAAGTACAACGTCATTCGAGTTTTGATCGTGCAAAACTCCTCTAAAATCATTGAAGATTTCCCCAAGCCTCTGGTCGAAGTCCGCACCTGTGGACGGATCCTTCGTCAGTAGAGACGTCAATCGATGCTGATCGTTTGCACGAATGAGGCACACGCTTGCATCGATACGACAGGCGTTTGTACTAATGCGACAAGCGTTTGCATCAAAGAGGCAAGGGTGACATGAGCGGAATCGTATGCTTAGCGAGATATCGTGTCAAACAAATTCCCGTCAAAGCCTAAGGTTATCGTTCGCACTGCTTCCTGACCTCTTTTTATCCAGGCCAGCGTCGCAGCGGTTCAACGCGGCAATATCTGCAAAATGTCCTTCACTTTGAGCGTCGTCTTGAAGGTGACTCGCGGCATGCCTAGATCGGGGATCGCTTGGTCAACGGTTTCGCTAATCGCTAACACGATCCTTGCAGTGTGCTGAAACTGTTTCAGCCGGATTACTTTCTCGCTTAAATATTCCGGCGTCCAAAATCCGATCACTTCCAACAGCACTTCGCCGTGTTCGGGATGCTTCAGCGAAAAGTCCGGCGTGAACACGGTTTGGGCTTGATGTAGTACCGTGCCCTCGCGCCGGAGCAGCCAGCCGTCGGTTTGGTTCTCTGCTTGCAGTTTGTTCCATTGACGCCAAAATGTTTCTTCCAACTGGCTGTCGAAATCGCTTGGTTGCACTTCGCTTCGCAGTCCATCCGAACTGCTTAGCCGCAACGCAAATCGCCGTTTCGCGGGTCCCAGCACCGTCGCTTGCATCCGCCAATCACGTGCTGCCAGCAATCCCGGCAAGAACCGAGCGAATGCGACGCCGTAGCGACGAGTTTGACGCAGCAGAGACGCTGGCCCGTTCAATTGAAACACGTATCGATCGCCTTGCCGCGTGATCGAGTGCATCAATCGCGCCAGCTTGGCGTAACGCAAGATCATCTTGAAATCGTCGCCGGCCCAAACCGTCATCGACAATGCTCCGTACAACGCCGTCTGAGTTTGCGCGACGTTGTATCGCGACAGTAAACCCTCAGCGTCGAGATTCTCGGGCGGTTTTCGAAGTCGATGAAACTCGATCACATCGGCAAACAGACTGGCTTCGATCTCCTCCCAACTTTTGCCAAGTTCCGCTGCAATCTCCGCTTTCGTGTTCGCTTCGTCATGGTCAAACAATTGGTCACGCGTTTGCACTAGCGGATGTTTGGTTGCCGCCAACGAAAACACGCGTTGCCTGAGTTTGGCGGATGCAGCGGATTTGTCCTGATGAAACTCGCTCGCGTCGTCCAGCAATTTGCAAAACGCGGCAATCCGTTTTGCTGGACAATCCATAACACCCTGCAGCGAACGCCGGACGCGGTCGTGCAGATGCTTGCGAACTTCACCAATATTCTCGCGATAGATCCTCAGCATATCCTCGGCGAGCCGCGGGTA
>CAXBHV010000167.1:0-9082 GCA_963974855.1 uncultured Rhodopirellula sp.
ACACACCTCCAGTGACCATCAGTGTCACAAGCGGCCCCGGAACGTAGCCCGCAAGCGGAATCGCAGGCAACCATCCGAGCAGCAAATACGACACGGTACCAATCGAATTGATCCGATGCCGCAGCAGTACTTTACCAAAAAAACCGACTGCCGCCGCAACCCAAACCGCAATCAACAATGGATCCCGCACACCATCGGAGGCGTGGGAATAGATGATCGGTGTGTAGGTGCCCGAGATCATCGTATAGATCATCGCTTGATCCCATGCTCGCAAATGATCGAGCATCGGTTGACGAAAAATCATGTGCGAAAGCGTTGAGGACAAAAACGTTCCAATCACGGACGCCATGTACGCGGCCGCAGCAAGCGCCGCCCCCAGGCTGACGTCCAACGCAGCACGTATTAGAAATGCTGCGGCAATCGTCGAAGCGATGGCAGCGAATCCATGCGTTAGCGCATTGGCCCATTCTTCGCCGTGCTTGACCGGAGCATCTCCGATGTCCAATGTTTTCGATTTCATCAAATTTACTTGATCCACTGAAGATCCCGCATCCAAAGAGTGAGTAGTTCGGGCCACGCATCGGTTTCCTGGTCGTTGGGGCGTGAGCCGAAACCGTGCCCTCCGCCACCAAAGACGTGCAACGTGCTGTTGATCCCGCGTTTCTGAAGTTCGGTAAATAAGGTCACGCTTCCCAAGCAACTGATGCGGTCATCACGTGCATGGGCAAAAAACATCGGTGGCGTCTTATCGGTGACTTGAATGTCATCGATTAATTTGGAGGAGTCGTCTTTTTCCACGAGCCACGCAGGGTAAACCAACACGGCGAAATCGGGGACATAGTTCGACTTGTCATTAGCATCGATCGAATCATAAAAACGTTTACTGGCGGTTGCTGCTCGAGCGGATGCATTTCCACCTGCCGAGAATCCAAGCACACCAATGCGTTTGGCCGATACACCCTCGACCGCTCCGCTGCGGACCATGCTGATCGTTCGTTGGATATCCTGGACCGCTGGCTTCCAATTCTCGTCTTCACTTCGCGTCGGAACGCGGTACTTCAACACGATTGCGGTGACGCCGATTTCCTGCAGCCATTCTGCGATCTCGGTTCCTTCGAGATCCCATGCCAAAATCGAATATCCGCCACCGGGGCAAACCACGATCGCGGTGTCTGATTTCACATCGGCCTTGGGCTGGTACACATACAACTGCGGCGCGGAAACGTTGCCAATCCGTGTGACGTACTTTTCGGCCACCGTACGGCTATTCTCATCGCTGGTGTCTTTTTCTGCTTCGCCGGGCGGCGTCCACGCAGGCGGCTCGCTGGGCCAAACATTCACGATCGAATCCGGAGTTGCTGGAGCGGCGATCGCAGCGGGGTTTTGGGCCCGGAGCGAACCCGTAGAAACGATCAAACCGAGGGCGATTAGGCAGCGAGCAGTGTTTTTCATGGATCTCTCGGAGTACAGCAAGGGGAGGGAGGGAAGCGAAGGTTGCTCTTATAACGGACGAGTGATGGATGTGGGATAGGCGTCCAGTGTGTCGACTGAAATCAATGACAGGCGAGAAGCCTATCCCGTTTTTTTACCGACGTCGGAGATGTCGATTCTGTTACTGAGGTAGCGGAACTCGTCAACGGGCTGTTGATTTAGTGAGCCGTGACGCGTGAGCGGCCGGGTCCCACGCATTACCCGGTGCCTTACGGCCCACGGCTCACCACTGCGATTTGGATTTCGATTAAATCAACAGCCCGTCAAGACTTTCGTTGAATTTGCCGAACCATCCGAAACTCTTGGCGAGTTTCGCTACCCCAAAATCAAGACGGGATGATTCACTAGGCTTCGCCGTCTTCGTTGCCGTCGATTTCGATCAGCGAGACCTTTAAACCGTTACGGATGTGAGCTGCTGCGGCATCACGAGCTGCGTCGGCATCGTGCTTTTTGATCGCCCGAAAAATCTTTTGGTGGTCTTTGCAGGTGCGTTTCATCGCAGTGACGTCATGGCGGTGTCGGCGGATTCCAAACACTCGCGTTAAGACCTGGGATTGTGACGCGGTGTGGACGAGCGCCTGATTTCCAGTGGCCTCGATGCTCAACATGGGAAATTGATAGTCGGCCTTGTCAAATTGACCTTTAATCCGCTTGCCCGCGAACTGGGCTGAGGATTTCTCTTGCTTCGCGGTCAACTCTTCCATCCGAGTCAATTCCGCTTGAATTTTCGCAATCTGATCCGCGGTGGCCCGTTCAGCAGCCCGAGCCGCAGTGTAGGGCTCGATGACCTCACGAACTTCGTAGATATCGATTAGGGCGGCACGATCTAGCGAGCGTACGATGGCTCCCATGTTGGGAACCAGATCGACTAAGCCTTCGTTGGCGAGCTGACCGGCGGCTTCCCGCACCGGCGTCGCACTGACTCCGATTTCTTTGCCGATCGGACCATACAGCAGACGAGCGCCCGGTTCAAAATCGCCTGAGATCAACTTGTTTCGTAGATGCTGATACGCACGGCTGGCGTTTGTTTCGGTGCTCATATTGGGAACCCAATGTTCTAACAGAAAAGAATTTGTCGCTTCATCGGCTCTTATTCTAGCGTTAACGAATCGTTTAGTAGAGCCGAGTAACGTCGAAAATTGCCGGGCACTTCGCTGCATCCGATTAGGAGGAACGCTTTGGGTGGTCTTGCGGAACTCGTGGTGCTGCACCCTGCGGATGATTTGGCAATAATCCGACGTGTTTCCGCCGTATTTACAGCCGATTTACTACAATTCCGCTGCAGTGCAAGCGAGTGGAACGTGCTTGGTTTGTCCTGTCTCCATGTTCACCGCAGCGATGTGTTGGAAGATGATCTGCGACAAAACGCCCTTCCGCTCTTCTATTCGCTACACTGTTGAGCTTCGACGACGGAGGGCAACTCTGCCAGCGTCGTCAGCTTGATCTCGCTCTATATCCTTTCCTGTTTCAATTTGCTTTAGCTTGGAACTCGCTCGAATGCTGCACTTTCGTGCTCTCTGTACCGCTGCCGGAATAGGTGTGGCGTTTGTCGTCTATGGACTGTGCGTCAGCGTATTTGGGCTGTCGCATCCCGTCGCGGTCACAGCCGCAGTCACCTCGCTGTGTGGCGTTTGGTGGTGCACCGAAGCGGTACCAATTCCGGTCACGTCGCTAGTTCCGTTTGTGGTATTTCCCTTTGCCGGGGTACTGGATCATCGTCAGCTCGCCGAAGCCTATGGTGATAAGTTCGTGCTGTTGTTCATGGCTGGATTTATGATTTCGCGAGCCGCCGAACACTCCCAAACGCATTTGCGAGTTTCGCATGGCTTGATGAAGTTGTTAGGGACGAGTTCCCAGCGACGTATCGTGCTCGGTTTTTTGGCCGCCACGGCTTTTTCAAGCATGTGGATCTCGAACACCGCAACGGCGTTGATCATGTTGCCCGTGGCGATTGCGGTACTGCACGAACAAAAAGACTCGCGACTACACGTGCCGCTGTTGTTGGCGGTCGCGTACGGATCGAGTATCGGCGGGATTGCGACGATCATTGGTACGCCCCCCAACGGCGTCTTTGTCTCAATTTACGAGCAACAAAACGAGCGGACCGTCGATTTTTTCTCGTGGTTGAAAGTGGGGGTGCCAGTTGCTGCGATCATGCTCGTCGTGACAGGCGTGTTGTTAACGCGGGGTTTGTCACGAAGCTGTTCGATGCAGCTTCAAGATCTAGGACGCTGGACGAGTGCTCAGCGACGCGTGTTGGGCGTGCTATCGTTGACGGCTTTCCTGTGGATCACCCGCAGCGCTCCGTACGGCGGTTGGTCGGCACTGTTTGATGTTCCGATGGCTCACGACGCAACCGTTGGTCTGGCTGCCGTGATCGCGTTGTTCTTGATCCCCAGCGGCACCACGACCGTTCATCGACCAAAGAATGGTAAAGGTGGCGAGCGTGTGGAGGCCGACCGCTTGCTTGATTGGGAAACCGCGCGAGACATTCCTTGGGGCATTTTGATTCTGTTCGGAGGCGGGTTGGCGATTGCCAAGGCAGCCGAAGTGACGGGGCTTTCCGTCATCATCGGTAGCCAGTTCTCGCACCTGTCGGGACTCCATCCGCTCTTGCTAATGGCGATGATCTGTTTGACGGTGACGTTTTTAACCGAGGTTACATCCAACACGGCAACGACGACGCTGTTAATGCCGATTTTGGGCGCGGCGGCCGAGGGCGCGGGCTACGATGCCGCGTTCTTGATGGTTCCGGCTGCGTTGTCAGCAAGTTGCGCGTTCATGTTACCCGTGGCGACGCCGCCCAATGCGATCGTGTTTGGGTCGGAACAATTGACCGTCCGTGACATGGCCAAAGCAGGATTCGCATTGAACTTGATCGGTGTCGTTGTGATTTCGGTGGTGTGCTATTTCGTTGTCGATTTCCAGCACGGCATTGGCCACCCTGTTGCAGCCCCGGCGATCCAAGTCGAACCGACACCGACCCCCTAAGCAGAACGCTGTGAAGCAATTCCTGTAGCGGAACTCGTCAACGGCTTGTTGATTTAATCTAAACGCAAATCGCAACGATGAGCCGCGGGCCGTAAGGCACCGGGTAGTGCGTGGGACCCGGCCGCTGACGCGTCACGGCTCACTAAATCAACAAGCCGTCAAGACTTTCTGCATCACGGGAGATGAAAATTACCGAAGAGGAAGCCGATGCCCAGCTGGAAACCTATCCCACATTGACACTTGCCATGCTTCAACCTCGATCGCAATCCGAAACACCTCTGCAATCGGTTGATCGCTACTTTGCGTCAATCGGCTGGAAGCCGTTTCGTTTCCAGCGATCGGTGTGGCGAGCTTACGCTGGTGGATCGAGCGGACTGGTTCATTCGGCGACCGGAACCGGCAAAACATTGGCGGTTTGGATGGGCCCGATCCTGAAGTGGATCAAAGAGAACCCCGATCGCAGCAAGTGGAATCCGAAACGTCCCCCGCCGGTGCGTGTTTTATGGATCACGCCACTGCGAGCCCTGGCGGGTGATACCGAAGCTTCGCTGCGTGCTCCGATTGAGGGATTGGGGTTGCCGTGGCTGCTCGAGTCGCGGACTGGCGACAGCAAGGCGAGTGCCAAGGCGAGACAGAACAAACGGTTGCCAACCGCCCTGGTGACGACGCCCGAGAGTTTGTCGTTGATGTTGACGCATGAACGTCTGCTCGACCAATTGCGGGGATTGGAAGCGGTCATTGTCGATGAGTGGCACGAGTTGTTGGGGACAAAACGCGGCATCCAAACCGAGTTGGGATTGGCCCGGTTGCGGAAATTGAATCCTCAGCTTCGCACGTGGGGAGTGTCGGCGACGCTCGGGAATTTAGACGAAGCTCGCGAGTCGTTGGTGGGTGTTGACCCGGTCGGCGATGTTCGCGTGATCCAGGGCTATACGAAAAAGCGGTTGAAACTTGAATCCTTGATCCCCGCGAACATGGAACGGTTTCCTTGGACGGGGCACATCGGGACTAAAATGGTCCCTCAAGTTGCCGAGCTGATTGCGAAGGTGAAAAGTGTCTTGGTGTTCGCCAACACTCGTTCGCAAACCGAGATTTGGTACCAGCATCTGTTGAAACAGCGGCCGGATTGGGCTGGCGAGATTGCCTTGCACCATGGATCGCTTGATACCAGCGTTCGCCGCTGGGTCGAGAATGGTTTGCGTGATGGTTCCTTGCGAGCGGTTGTGTGTACGAGCAGCTTGGATCTAGGAGTGGACTTCACGGCGGTCGATCTGGTCATTCAAATCGGCAGCCCCAAGGGTGCCGCTCGTTTGCTGCAGCGTGCCGGTCGAAGCGGTCATCAACCCGATGCCGAGAGTCGCTTGGCGTTTGTGCCCACCAACGCGATCGAGCTGATTGAGCTTGCGGCCGCGCAAGATGCAATCCGTAAAGGACACCTCGAAGCACGGCCGTTGCTGCGCAAACCACTGGACGTTCTAGCACAACACGTGGTGACGATTGCGATCGGAGGCGGATTTGCCTCGGATGAATTATTGCAAGAGCTACGCACCACGTACGCCTATCAATCGCTGAGTGATCCCGAGTGGCAATGGGTGCTTGATTTTGTGGTGCGTGGCGGCAAGTCACTCGAGGCCTATCCCGATTTCCACCGCGTCAATGTGCATAGCGGTCGCTACATCGTCGAGGATCGCCGGCGGATTACGGCACATCGGATGAATATCGGCACGATCGTTTCGGATGCGTCGATGAAGGTCAAGTTTTTGAAAGGCAAAACGCTGGGGACTGCCGAAGAGCACTTTTTGTCAAAGCTGAATCCGGGGGATCGTTTTCTGTTTGCGGGCCGTTTGGTTTCATTGGTTCGTATCCGAGATAATGTCGCGTATGTTCGCCGAGCCACGGGGGAACCCGATTCCGTACCACGCTGGATGGGCGGGCGAATGCCGTTGTCGAGTGAGCTCAGTGCCGAACTGCGTTTGAAAATCGAGCAAGCGGCGGCGGGCAAATTTGTTGGACGCGAGATGAAGGCGTTGCGGCGTTTGTTCGAGATTCAAAGTCGCTGGAGCGTGCTGCCACGAAGCGATCAGTTTTTAATTGAGCGGATCGAAACTCGCGGTGGTCACCAATTGGTTTTGTTTCCGTTCGAAGGTCGGTTGGTCCATGAAGGATTGTCTGCGTTGCTGGCGTACCGAATCTCGCGGTTTCAAAAGACGACCTTTACGATGGCTTGTAATGACTATGGGATTGTCTTGCAATCGCCACACCGGGTCGACATTGATGATGCGATCGATCGCAAGATTTTTTCCGCGGACGATCTCGTCAACGATATTCTCAATAGCATGAATTCGACAGAGATGGCGAAACGTCAGTTCCGCCAAATCGCTCGTGTGGCCGGCCTGATCCAACAGGGATTCCCGGGACGTGGAAAAAGTACAAGCCATATCCAAGCCAGTAGCAATTTGTTCTTCGATGTTTTTAGCCAGTACGATCCCAACAATCTGCTGTTAGAGCAAAGTCGTCGCGAGGTGTTGGAGTTGCAACTTGAATCGTCCCGCATGTTTGACGCTCTCGACCGGGTCGAGCGAAGTGAGATTGTCGTCACGGAGCCACCCAAAGTAACGCCGTTATCGTTTTCATTGCTGGTCGATAAGTTGCGAGAGCGCGTTAGCAGCGAAACCTTGGCCGATCGGATTCGGCGATTACAATCGCAGCTAGAGAAAGAGGCTGATAAGGAGAATTAGGCAATGAAGCAAATCATGGATGTGGATTTAGCAGGCATCGCATTGCAACTGCACGCCGATCGAGCGGTGTTTTGGCCAGAGCAGCGGGCGTTGTTTGTGGCAGATACTCATTTTGGCAAAGCCGCGACGTTCCGGCGTCACGGCATCCCGGTACCAAGCGGCAGCACGGCGGGGACGTTGCGCAAAATCGAGTCGCTATTGCAATCGACCAGCGCGACTCGGGCCGCTGCCGTCATCGTGGCCGATCGAGGTGGTTGAGCCTGGCGTCCGGATGGGATCGGTCGCATTGGGGCATCATCCGGCGCCCGTTCCTGAGGATGCCTCGTTGTTGTTGTGTGGTCATCTGCACCCGGCGGTTCGCTTTTCCGTCGGTGGCGAGGATTTTGGCAAACTGTCCTGCTTTTGGCTTTCCAAACGTTGCTTCGTGTTACCGGCGATTGGCGAATTCACCGGTACACATGCAATCCAGCCGCAATCAGACGATCAAACTTGGATGATCCTTGACGAAGATAAACTCCAACGCGATTGCGGTTCCTCGTTGATTCATCAGCACCATCGATGACATGGTTCTCGCGGTATGCGGTTTGCGTGGTTTTTGATCGAGGAATGACGGACGTCGCTGGGGTACCACCGGCGGCAAGCCTTTTCATCTCACGGGTAACCACGAACGGCGCTGATGGAATATTGGAAACAAACCTTCTCGGAATTCTCTGCAGATCGTTGTACAACGCTCGCGGCAGCATTGGCGTATTACACGGCCTTTGCGTTGCCGCCGCTGTTATATCTGTTGTTGACGGTTTTGACGTTCGGAATGTCGCTCGCCTACGACTCGGACCACGCCAAGGCCGAGGCTCACGAGGTTTTGACGACGCAAACGGCGCAGTTGATTGGAAACGACTCGATCAGCGAAGAAATCTCCGCGATTCTGAAAAGCAGTGACGAGACATCGGGCAAGTGGTGGAAGACGCTACTCAGTTTCGGCGGAATCGTGCTCGGGGCGACCGGCGTGGTCGCTGCACTGCAAGACGCCATGAATCAGGTTTGGGCAGTTCGGCCTGACCCAGACAAGTCGGGTGTGAAGGCAATGCTTCGCAAACGTTTGATGTCGTTTGTGATGATTCTTGGTTTGGGATTTCTGTTGCTGGTATCGCTTATTCTTTCTTCGCTTGTGGCGGCGGCCGGTGAGCGATTAACGGAAATGATTGGAATCCGATTCGGCCTCGTCAGCGGTCTTAGCTATCTGGTTCAAGCGGCGGTCGTAATGATTGTGTTCGCGTCCATCTTCAAGTGGATGCCCGATGCCAAAATCCAGTGGCGAGAGGTGATAGTGGGGGCATCAATCAGCACGGTGTTATTCCTTGTCGGTCGTTATGCACTCGATTGGTATTTTTCATTTGCCACGCCAGGAGCCCAGTTGAGTTCCGCCGCCGCTTCGATCGCGGTGCTGTTGGTTTGGGTGTATTACACGTCGATGATCGTGTTGTTCGGAGCCGAGAGCAGCCAAGTTTATGCCGTGCGTTACGGTCAAGGCATCCGCCCCAATACCCACGCCGTGCATGTCGTCGAGTCGATCGAGCGAACTTCAACGTAGCGATACTCGCTAAGAGTTTTGTTGCGGTCAGGTAGGAATTCTGAAATCGTCGTGGCGTTCGCCATTTCGTGGCTCGTGGTCGTTAGCCATGCAGCTTGCTTGTTCAGCGAGCAATGATATCAGCGAGGTGCTTGCATTTCTTAGCGTAGCGGAAGGCGTCAAGACTTTCGATCCACGGCGAGTGCTCCCGGAAGCTCTTGATTTAGTGAGCCGTGACGCGTGAGCGGCCGGGTACCACGCATTACCCGGTGCCTTACGGCCCACGGCTCAC
>CAXBHV010000168.1:0-9080 GCA_963974855.1 uncultured Rhodopirellula sp.
GTACTGGACGATTTCCGAATGGATGAGTGCCTTCGCGGTTGCTCCAGCCGTAGTTGCCGCCTTTGGTGATCACGTCGACTTCTTCCCACAATTCTTGGCCAACATCGCCGCACCACAGTCGGCCCGACGCGGGATCAAAGCCAATTCGCCAAGGATTGCGAAGTCCGAACGCATAAATTTCCGGCCGCGCACCCTCGGTCTTCACAAATGGATTGTCAGCGGGGATTGCGTACGGTTTGCCGTTTGCTTTGTGATCGACATCGATTCGCAGGATTTTCCCGAGGATTTTGCTGAGATCCTGGCCAGCATCGTAGGGATCGTTGCGAAGCCCTCCGTCACCAAGCCCCACGTACAAATAGCCATCGGGGCCAAATTCGATGCTGCCGCCGTTGTGATTTTGGAAGGGTTGATCGATCTCCATCAACACCACTTCGGAATCAGGATCCGCTTGGTTTGGATTGTCCTTGGACATCGTGAAGCGAGACAGAGCTGACTTTTCTGTGTCGGCTACCGAGTAGTAGACATAGAACTGTTTGTTCGTTTTGAACTGAGGGTGCAATGCGAGTCCGAGCAGTCCCTGTTCGTTCGCTCCACGCTTTTTCCAGTCGTAAACTTTGTCACTCAGATCGAGCACGAGTTGCGACTTGGTCACGTCGGGTTTGTTTTCGAACGACCAGATCATGCCACGCTGTGAAATCGCATACAGTTGATTGGGCATATCCTTGGCATAGGTTAATTCGATCAATCGCAATTGGCGAACTTGGCCTGCGTCATCGACGGCTTCCCATTGATCCCACTGCAGATTCGGAAACGCCAGCACGCCTTTCATTCCCAGTTTGCCGTCGATCGGTTGTTTGACTGGCTCGTTTCCGTCGAGCCGACGGAGTTTGATGTTGCGGAATGCAACTTCGTTTCCGTGATCCTGGAGGCAGATGAAACCTTCGCCGGCCTCGCCGAAGCCCTTCCAATTGGCAAACTTGCTTGCTGCGACGCGGTCCTTCCAGGTCTTGTCACCAAGTTTGAAGTTGAAATATCGCACGCCGTTCATGCAGACGGAGCACTGGTTATCTGCGATACGCAAGTACAGTTCGTTCCACTGACCGACCGGGCGGGTGGCGTCAAAGGGAGTGTCTTCGCCTGGCGCCGAGCCTGGTTTATACAGCTGGTACAGCCAGCCAGCCTTTTGCGGGTCATGGCCGTCCTTGTTGTCTTGAATCTGGATCTCGGGGCCGCTGTGGTACGGAGGTCCGTCGCCTTCGACGACATGGAACATCAGCCCGCTGTTGCCTTCTTTGCTGATCTTGTATTGCAGTGAAAGTTCGAACGATTCGAATTTTTCCTTGGTGATCAAATCGCCAGCGCCCTTGCCATGACGAATCAACGCTCCATCTTCGACTTTCCAGCCATCCGAGACACCGTCACGTTTGTAATTTCGCCATCCGTCGGTGCTTGAACCGTCAAATAGAAGTTCCCAACCACTTCGTTTCTCGGACTCGGTCAATTGATTGGCTGCGTCCGAGTTGGTGTCCGCGGGGGCGTCCGCGAGCAGATTGCTGCACGGAATCCATGCCAAGCAGACGCTGGCGATGGTGTAGGTAAGCCGCTTTTTCATAAGTATTCTTGGGGCTGGAGGGTAATGAATCGAGGGTCAGCTAGGGTTTCCAGGTCACGCGCGAAGTAACGGTCACGCGTGCAGAAACGCAAAGGACGGAGGGAGCGAGGAAGCATAGGAGGATGTCAAAATGCGTCCTGGCGTGCTCGCACCACACAGGGTGCGGTTTCACAGTATTGTTCGGCTGGTCCTTGCAGACAACATACCGAATGCCCGCTGCGATGACATTTTGGGTCGCCTTGGCCGAGGGCGGCCCGATCAATCTGCGGCATGCGGTTTGCTTCCTGCACTTGTGTGTAAACTATTCAAAGGGCTTGGGGTGGTTTGGGGCTCGAAATCGACCATATGGCAAACTTTTCACGCAGCCTCGCTTTGGCAGAGCAAATGATTTGTGCCGTATTAGACTGGGGGTTGTGTATCCCTGCACACAATTGCCGTTTTGCGTGTTAAACTATCTCGCCCGGATGGATGCATGAAACTTATCGTTCCTACCGCGAACCTATGAAAACGACTCAACAAGTCTACGATTTCCTCGCACCTGCATCTCAGCCCGATGATCTCGGGATGCTCGGTTCGTATCGAGTCATCAGTGAATTGGGTAAGGGGGGGATGGGGTATGTATTTCGTGCCGAGGACACTCGCCTAAAGCGTACCGTCGCCTTGAAGGTGATGAACAAAAAGATCGCGGCGACTCCCAACAGCCGGACTCGATTTGTCGAAGAGGCGCGCGCGATGGCGGCGGTCCATCACGACAATGTGGTCGTGATCTTCGAGGTCGGTGAGCGCAGTGGGACTCCTTTTATGGCAATGGAATTGCTGAAAGGGCAGACGCTCGAAGCGTTGAATTTGAAAAAAACGCAACTGGGCTTCGAAAAAATTCTCGACTTTGCCAAGCAAATCGCTCGTGGGCTCGCTGCGGCGCATGCGAAAGAGATCGTTCATCGCGATATCAAGCCAGCGAATATTTGGATCGAAGAAGGAAACGATCGAATCAAGATCCTCGACTTCGGTCTAGCGCTTGCCCAGACTCCGGTGGATCGGCTTGCAGGAACAGGGTCGGTGATCGGGACTCCGGGGTATTTGTCGCCGGAACAGGCTCGTACGGATCCGCTGGACGATCGAAGCGATTTGTACAGTCTCGGAGTCGTGTTGTACGAGTTGTGTACAGGGCGATTGCCGCTGGCTTCGTCGTCCGTCTCGGGGCAATTGGTCGCGATTCTATCTCACAAACCGAAGCCAATTCGCGAATTGAATCCTGAGATCCCTGCTCCGCTTGCTGAATTGGTGCAGCGATTGTTAGCCAAGGAAGCACGTGAACGTCCTTCTTCGGCACGTCATCTCGAGGAAGAACTGCAGCGGATCGAGGTTGAGTGTCATGCCAAATCCGAAGTGGCTCTGGCGATCAACAAATTGCAGCTCGGGTTAAGTGAAGTCGTCGGCAAGAAACAAAGCGATGACATCTTCGGCGATAGCTCAATCGAAGTCGTCGCAGAAGACGTTCCCGATCCGTTTGCGTTTCCAGCCATGCCAGTTGCACCGGCTGCGATGCCCGGTCCCTTAGCTGCTCCGGCGCCGAGTGGCCCGATGAGTGCACGGGTGCAACGACCGGTCGCCAGCAAGGCTCCTGCACCGGGCGTCGATTGGAAGCAGTATGCACCCTTTATCGCGATTGGTGTTTTGGCCTTGTTGTTGATCGTCGTTGCGATTTTTGCGTTTGTCGGCGGTGGGACAAGTGGTCCGACCACGATCGCGGAAGCGCCGTCTGTCAACACTGCAAATAGTGAAGCTCCGAAACGGAATCAGGTCAGTCAACCAGCGAAACCGCCTGCGAACCCCAATGCCACTGCTGCAGCGAAAAAAGATCCGCCTGCAGATAAACCTAAGAAAGGGGGCGGTAATCGCAAGAACCAAAACAATAAAAATCAAAACAATGCAAAGGCCTCCGAGGATTCGAAGCCAGAAAAATCGAGCAATCCTAAGCCAGACAAACCTAAGCCATCGATGGTGGACGTCGCGGCTGTGCAACCCAATGCAAATCGAGCTTCAAACGGGGCGCCGTCATCCGATCTGCCTCCCAATTCTGATTCGATGAAAAATCCGCAGCCAGCGAGCGATGCGACCGCCAACCCACCGGCGTCCTCGATCCCGGTAAAAACGATTGCGATCAGCTCTGCCGATGGCAACGGAGCCGACTCGTCGGTTCGACGCGGTTCAGGTGGCAGCGATCCGATGGGCACCAACCAAGGCATTGCAATACAGACGCGGAACCAAGCAGAGCTCGAGCATGCGTACATGCGTTTTGATCTTGAGGCAATTGGAAAGGAACGCGGTAAAATCCAAGACGCGAAATTGGTCCTGACGCTGGTGGGGGACGAACTGCCTTCCGATTCAGCGTTGCGATTGTATGGCGTCGATACGCCTGCGGCCGAACGATGGCAGGAATCAGGACGGTTCGCATTGACCTGGAATAACTCGTATTCGAAACACGGATTGGACTCCTTACCGCTTTTGGCCGAAGCGGTTTTGACCGAGAAGGACAATGGCGAGGACCGTCAAATTACAGTCGGCGGTGAAGTGTTGACCGAATTTTTGAGAAGTGCCAAGAGCCGCTCTGTTACGCTGATTCTTGCCGGTGGACGAGCCGACAACAGCTTGCTGGCATTTTCAGCTCGCGAGCGAGATCCGGCCGAGGCGCCAAAATTGGTGCTCGAACTCCCCACCCCCTAGCGGGCTGTGCACCCTCGTGCTTCTTGTCCGCATTCGTGTAGACTCTGCGGAATCACCTGTCCGTTGATAATCCGTTCTGAAATACGGCTTGTCACGTTGCAAGATGAATCAAATGGGGCCAATCGCTACATCGCTACTGCGGCCTTTGGCGTTATTGGGCGGGTCACGTGAGTCGCACGTGTGACACATTTTGGTTCATTTCCTATCCGATCCCGCAGCGAATCGAACCCGCAGCGAAACTAGGTAAACGCGATCCTATGCCAAACCAACTGAAACCCTCTGTTTGTATTGACGCCGTTTTCGAGAACATGCCGCTGGGTGACGCGGTCAAGGCCGTGGCGGATGCAGGCATCAAAGCGTTTGAATTCTGGTGCTGGTGGGAGAAAAATCTCGACGAACTGATCCAGCACCGCGACGCTAATGGCATGTCGATTTCAGCATGCTGCACCAAATTTGTTTCGTTGGTCGATCCTGAAAAACGCAGCGAATACTTGGCTGGACTCAAAGAATCGATCGCGGCCGCCCAACAGCTCGATTGTCCTGTTTTGATTTCACAGGTCGGCGACTTTCGCCCCGGCGTCTCGCGTCAAGAACAACACCAATCGCTGATTGATGGATTGAAGGAAGCGGCCCCGATGCTCGAAGCGTCCGGCGTTACGCTCGTGATCGAGCCGCTGAACGAATTGGTCGATCATGTCGGGTACTATCTTGTTCGCAGTGCCGAGGCGTTTGAAATTATCGATGCGGTCAACAGCCCGCGTGTGAAAGTGGTGTTTGACATCTATCACCAACAGATCAGTGAGGGACACGTCATCCACAATATGATGCAGAACATGGACAAGATCGGGCACTTTCATGCCGCAGGAAACCCGGGGCGTCATGAGTTGACATTGGGCGAATTGAATTACGAGCAAATTTTCGCCGCGATTCAATCAAGCGAGTACGACGGTTATGTGGGGCTCGAGTATTGGCCCAAGCACGATCCAAGCGAAGGACTTCGTCAGGTCGCTCGTTGGTTCACGACTTCCTAATCGTTCATAACGCACGGTGTGGACACTTCGCCAATCTTATTAAACGAATTCAGGGGCATACATTAAGCCTCTGCAAACCTAGAGACTTCATTGAGCGACTTGAAAAACGATTTGCCAGATTCGGATGATTCCACATCGCCGCTGCCGCGTCAGAAACGCAAGGCGGCGATTGCGTTTATACTGCTGACCCTTTTTGTCGACATTCTGGGCATTGGGATTGTGATTCCCGTTTTGCCCGAGTTGATTCAGGAATTGATCGGGGTAGAGGAGTCCGGCGCCAGCTTTTATGTCGGCGTGATCGGCGCCTCATACGCGTTGATGCAGTTTCTATTCGCACCGATTCTTGGGGCTCTCTCGGACCGCTTTGGTCGTCGACCGATTTTGCTGGTGTCGCTGTTTGGGCTGGGAATTGATTTTCTGATTCAAGGCTTCGCCCCGAATATTTGGTGGTTGTTTGTTGGCCGATTGTTGGCCGGAGTGATGGCGAACGCCTATATCGCGGACATCTCGACCGATGCCAATCGAGCTCGGAACTTTGGCTTAGTGGGAATGATGTTCGGACTCGGGTTCACGATCGGGCCAGCGCTGGGTGGGTTGCTCGGGAGCTACAATTTGCGTTGGCCATTTTTCTTGGCTGCAGCACTTGCGCTGGTGAATTGGTTGTATGGCTACTTCGTTTTGCCTGAGTCGCTTCCGAAGGAGCGTCGTAGTGAGTTTCAACTTTCCCATGGCAATCCATTCCGCACTTTGAATCAATTAAAGGTGTACCCATTTGTGGTTGGATTGACAGTCGTCTTTTTGTGCAAGTCGCTTGCACAACGCGGCTTGGAAAACGTGTGGGTGCTGTACACCGGATATCAGTTCGATTGGGATGCGGCGGCCAATGGTAAGGCACTTGGCTTGGTCGGCATTACTGCGATTGTCGTGCAAGGTGGTTTGGTGCGTCCCTTTATCAAGCGTTATGGCGAGCGCAACGCAGTGCTGTTCGGGACGTTTATTTCAGTGGTGGCGTTTGCGGGTTACGGACTGGCCAACCAGGCGTGGATGATTCCCTGTTTGATCGTATTCGGTTCGCTCGGCGGATTAGCGGGGCCAGCGATTCAAAGTTTGATTTCGGGAACGGTAAGCGATTCGGATCAAGGCAAAGTGCAAGGCGCACTAACGTCGTTGGTCAGTTTGACGAACGTAATCGCCCCCATCTTTTTCACTGCGGGATTATTCAATTATTTCACCGGCGATTCCGCACCGGCGGAAATCCCAGGAGCCCCGTTTTTGGCTGGCGCGGTGTTAATTGCCATTTCACTGATCGTCGCAATTCAAGTCTTTTACCGCTTTCCAAGGACCGAATCGGTCGTAACCGAGGCGAATTACGACGCAACTTGATTTGTTGCTCGACTTTGCCCGCCTGATCGCCTTATACTTGACGCTTCGCGGGTGACGGGCGGCAGATCTCCTGTGGACTCTTTTCTTCTTATTTTCTGTCGCAGACACGGGGGGTGACACGTGCGCTCGACAGGCTCAGTTTGCGGATTCGTCGTTTGGTCGGTCACGAGACCTTTGCGTCGCTCGCAGGTTCGCAGTGGGTTCACCCTCGTCGAACTGCTGGTGGTGATCGCGATTATCGGCGTGCTCGTGGGGCTGTTGTTGCCTGCGGTGCAAGCCGCTCGAGAAGCGGCGCGGCGAATGAGTTGTTCCAATAATTTGCGTCGAATCGGGTTGGCGTCGCACAACTACCATTCTCTCTACAAACAATTGCCAACCGAGTCCTCGCAGCCATACCTGGGCCGCGTCGTTGTTGCCCTTTGTCGAGCAAACGGCACTTTTCGAAAGTTACGACTTTGGCGTCAATTGGAACGACGTCCGCAACAAAGACGCGATCGCCACTCACGTCGAAACCTATCTGTGTCCCTCCGCTCCGGATAACCACGAGCCCGATCGACTCGGTTCGGGAATCAACACCGCAACGACCGATTACGTTCCTCATGGCGAGATAACTAAAAACATCGTTGATGCAGGTTATGTCAAACCGCGAGTCAATCGCCGCGGCCTGTTCCATGGATCACGGGTCACTCGATTTCGAGATGTGCTAGACGGGCTCTCCAACACGATGTTGTTAGTCGAGTGTGCGGGGCGACCCCAATATTTTGTCATGGGGCGACTCGGACCCGCGACCAATAACAACGGCTGTGGCAACGTGAACGTCACCAACTCGCGAGCTTCGCTTGGCGGATGGGCTAACCCAGGCAACTATATCCCCATGCACGGTTTTGCAGCGGATGGGCTGAGTTGTTCCGGACCCTATGTGATCAACAAGACCAACAACAACGAAGCGTATTCGTTTCACGTCGGTGGACTGCAAATCAATCTTGCCGATGGCAGCACCCACTTTGTGTCGGAACAGATCGATGCAGAGGTTTATGCTTCGCTGATTACGTATCAAGGACATGAGATCGTCACCGATTTTTAATCGCGGGCGATCAAAACAAGACGTCGCAAATCGGATTGAGGAGCGTGCGGATGGATTTCGAACCGACACTGAGTGCGGATGACGCGAGAGGCGGTGAACCGCTCGAGCGTGAAATGCGAGTCGATGATCTCGAGATCCAAGACGGATTGTTGTCAGGAACGTTCGACCAAAGCGTGCCCGACGACACTGCTAGACAGCCGCGTGTTGTATGTGCCGAAACGATACAGATGCTGCGGCTTTCGATGTTGCCTGGCGTGGGACCACGGATTTTGACGGGGTTGCTTGACCGGTTTGGATCTGCCGAAGACGTTTTGAAGGCCTCCGATGCCCAGCTAGCGACAGTGCATGGAGTCGGCGCGAAATTGGTGCATGTGATCCGAACCGCATCGCATCATATTGATGTGGATGCGATCATCCAGTGGTGTGCAGAGCACGATGTGGCGATCGTCTCATCCGAGGACGAAGACTATCCGAAATCCCTTTTTGATCTTCCCGATGCGCCACCAATCTTGTTTGTCAGTGGCGATCTGCTGGCCTCGGATGAACTTGCAGTAGCGATTGTGGGCACACGTCATGCGACGACGTATGGGTTGAACCAAGCCGAGCGGTTTGGTTATGCGATGGCGCGAGCGGGGATTACGGTGATCAGCGGGATGGCTCGCGGGATCGATTCGGCGGCACATGAAGGGGCGCTGAACGGGGGTGGTCGAACCATCGCGGTTTTGGGCAGCGGGCTGGGCGAGATCTATCCGAGCGAGCACAAGGGCCTCGCAAAGTCGATCGCAGCCGATGGGGCGGTGATCAGTGAGTATCCTCCCCACGCCAAACCCCACGCAGGCATGTTTCCTCAGCGAAACCGTTTGATCGCCGGTCTGTCACTTGCCACCTTGGTGATCGAGGCGCCCGATCGCAGCGGCGCGCTGATCACTGCCCGCTTGGCGTGTGAGTTGAATCGAGAAGTGCTGGCGCTGCCTGGTCCGGTGACCAGTCGAATGTCACGAGGCTGTAATCAACTGATTCGTGATGGTGCAAAGCTGGTGCAAACGATCGAGGATGTGCTTGAGGGGATTGGACCGATGTGTAATCCCATCGATGCGGGGGATGGTCAATCGATTCGCAATGGGGCCGATTTGCTGCTCAATGAACTCGAGCGAACGGTGCTTGAGGCTGTGGGTGAATCGAGCACGCCGATTGATGAAGTGATTGTCAAAACCGAACTTCCCGCGCACCGCGTGATGGCCAC
>CAXBHV010000169.1:0-9053 GCA_963974855.1 uncultured Rhodopirellula sp.
AAAAGCAAAGCATTCCGACGGAGTCGCCTTGATGCAGCGCCACGTACGCCATCATCAGCACCGAGTTCAGGGCGTGATCCAACAGCGAGTAGCCGTTTTGTTCATTGGTCATCATCCGCCCGCAATCCAACAGAAAGATCACGCGTTGGCTTTGATCACTCTGGAATTGTCGAACCGTCAACTTGTGGCGTCGTGCGGTGCTTCGCCAATCGATGTGCCGATAATTGTCGTCACGGCTGTAATCGCGAAGTCGTTCAAAGTCGCTGTCTTGACCGATTCGTCGTGTCCGGCGTACGCCAATCAAGCTCAAGCGGTTCGTCCGAGCAAGCAGTGCGTAGTCGGACAATTGTTTCATATCCGGATAAACGTTTAGACGATCACGTAGCTCGATTTGCCGATGGCGATTCCATAGTTTCAGCGGGCTAAAGAAACTCAGGTAAACGTACTCGAGCTCAAACGCACCTCGTCGTCCTGGCAGTAATTTACGATGCGCCGTCATTCGCCCACGAGGCGGCAATCGCAGCGAGTGGTTTTCAGGAGTCGCGGTAAAATGTTCGGGTAAATCGTCGCAAACCGCGCCGGTTAACGTCAGCAGCGTGCCGTTCTCGACCGTCAATTCGCTGGCCACCGGAACGCCTATGGAACACGTCCGCGGTAAACTGCGTGAGACTTGGATTCCATGATTGGTGGCAAGATAGATCAGCAAAAAATCGACAACCGCAAGCGTCAAGATGCTGCCGTCGATCATCCATACGGCGATGACCATCGAAGGGACAAACACGGTGACAAGGCTAGCGATGACCGAAATGCTCAGCAGGACCGCCCACCAACGCGTCGGGTAAATCTTGGCACGCCAAGACGCTACGATCAGCGGCAACGCAATCAGGCCGAGGAACAGCCAGGGGATTTGCGTTAGCCACTGAAATTCGTCTTTAGCAACTTGAGTGATTGCGTCGTTCACGAACGGACGGGCCTTGGTTCACGGTGTTCGAGGCGGGAATGAGAGCGTGGCTGCATTGTAGTCGATCGGGTTGCCGCGGGGGATCGGCACTAAGTCACTCGGAACGAGGACGCCAATCCGATTGCGGGAATGACCAAAGCAAAGATGGCGAGCCCCCACACCGGGCCTGCGCCAAGCAGTGCGACTGCGGCGGCCAACGGAATGATCGTCAGGATTCCTGAACGGATCGTCGTTTGCACATTCTGCGGCGTGGCGTGGCGAACGCAGCGGATGCCGCGAACGACGACGGGATACGCAATCATCGCGATCAACAACGGAAATGCATACGGAGTGCGAATGAAGTTGGGAAAGCCTGCGGGAGCTTGCTGCGGCGCAAACGCTAATGCGAACAGGCCGATGACTAACAAGCTGAGTCCGACTTTCAAATTGGTATCGTCGCCACCGGCGGCTTCGTCGCGAGCCATCGTGGTGATTCCCGTGATGTAGATGCCGAACCCCAGTGCGATCGCAACCAGATGCAGCGGTATCAATGGGCCGTCGGCCTGGACCACGATCACGGGAGACGCGCCGAGCAGAAAGCTGAGCACACGGCAGGCTCCCATGGCGGCCGGCGCAAGCGGTGTCTTTTTTAGCGGTCCATCGTAGGCCACGATCATGACGGCAAGCACGATTGCGATCGCGGCGGGCAGCCAAGTGGTGGCGACGTTTTCGCTCGGCAGATACCCACTGAGTGATCCGAGGATGACTCCCAAGACCAGCAATGCCCAGCCTGCGGTACGAGCCGCTGCGATTGAGATTCGTCCTGAAGGCAGCGGGCGTTTCGCCCGTTCGGCGCGATCACGCTGAATGTCAAAAACATCGTTCAGGATCATGCCCGCCCAATACAGCGAGATCCCGGCTGCGAGCACACAGATCCACCGCGCGACGGGGGATGGGCCGTGCGCGGCTAGCAGGAACGCAGCCGAAACATCGGCGACGACGGTAAATACGTTCGGCAGCCGAACCAATTGGGCCCAGGCAAACAGGGTGCTGGTTTGTTGTGTTTCGGCGGTCAAAGAATCATTTCCCAATGGATGAGGTTTGTTCGTCTGCGGTTGGTTGCAGGTAAACGGATGATACCCCCAGAACCATCATCGTGACAGCATGTGGTGTACCGGCATGGAAACCGGCCGAAGCTGCCCTGCCCTGCTCTCCCCTGCCCCTTTCTACTTTGGTCGCGCCGCTCCGCTAACAGGCGAGCGGTATCGTCGCCGGTGTCGCTGCGCTACTTTCGTAGCAGACTTTTGGGGATCGCTTCGCCGTCGTCGGCGAACCAGCGAAGCACTCTGCGGCGAGGACCGTTCAAGGCACTCTCGCGAACACGTGCGACCCAAAGGATGTCGCCGGGGCCTTCGGAGGTTTCGCCATCTTTGATGACATCGCCGTTCTGCAGCAAGTAAATGCCGACATCACGCAGAAAGTTCTCGACTTCCTCGGCATCGTAATCTTGCGGCCGAAAACAACCTTCCATATCGGGGATATCGAGTTGAATGTGCCCCACCGTGTCCATCACTGACCACTCTGGGTCGAATTCATGGAAACGCATGTTGGCCCATAGTTCCACGGGCGGCAGCGAATGCTCGACCGAGAACTCGGCGCTCTCGGTCAGTACTTCCAGATCGCTGAGGACCTCGCCGCCGGGATTGAAGTAACAGATTGCTGCGGGAAGTTCCAGCAGCATGCCTACCACCTCGGTCATGAACGCCAGCTCATTGTAGGGATCGTAGTTTTTGGGCAGGTTCGGAGGTGTGCCTTTGCCATCGAGAACGTAGCTGCAGCGAATGCGAATAAACGCTTGGTGAAGTTTTGTCGCGGTTCGCCCCGCTTCCCAGTTCCATGATTGTTGAGTCGCGCGGAGCAGGGATTCGGGGGCAGTAAACGGCCCGAGTTGGCCTTCTTGATAGGCTCGCGCGATCCGGCTAGGGTCCGCCGCAGTCGTCGGGTCATCCGGCCAAAGTTGATCGACCACATCAACCACGACCTTTCCTTCGTCTTGGTCATCAATATCCAACTGGATCGACGGACCGCAGGTGAATACATCTTCGGCCGCAGGATTCGGAGCCGAAGGTGAAAAGTCGGCAAGGACAGTGGCGACGGACTCGATGGAAACCGCTTCGCGCATCAGCACGACAAATGTTTGAGTGTAAAAGCCTTTGGTCATTCCCAAGCTCGGTGGATCGGAAGGATTCGATTGTGGAGCGGGGATTCTATCAGAAGAGTTCGTGATTGGCCGTAGCCCATCCCTACGCGTGGGGGGCCTGCTTTTTCGGTTCGCTGTCGCTTATTTCAATAATGGTTGTCGGATATTTGTTACGACCGGCATAATCCAATATTTTTTGCGGGGGGGCAGGGGCAAACTTGTCGATTTTTTGCAGAGTTTGCCGGTTGCATTGAGGGAACTGACATAGGTTTCAAGAACCAACACATCTTTTCATTTTCATTGCTTGTCCTCTGCTTCATCGCCTCTTTGCGATGTCAGCCGAGCGGCAAATTGGGACGCAAAGCACGGCGTTTTCGATCCAGCATTCATCTGGCATTGAACAATGCAATTGATTGGTTCGGTTCTCTTCACTTCTCTTTTCCCTTTTCAGTTGGAGCGTAACGATGTCGCGTTTTGGGCAGTCCGTCATGGCAACGTTCGTGGCGTTCACGATGACTTCGTCGATCTATTGCCACGGGCAAGACGTGGCGATTTTCAAAATAGAAGAAGACTGGGAGATGGTGATCAATGAACCCGACGCCAACAATCACGCACCGCAAGTGACTTTTTTTACCACCCCGACGGATGATCAAAGTCGCTACTTTCAGTTGCAACTAAATCACGCCGTCGACGCTGAGTTTTCTGGAGGCGGCTTTCACATCGCCGCAGTTGAGAATGACCACATTCTTGACGAAGCACGCAGCGAGACTCGGGCCGCTTTGTCCTCCGACGGAGACCATGTTCGCTGGACAAGCATCCTTGCATCGGTGAACGATCAGATGCTCTTTGCGATCAAGAATGGGCATGCAAGTCAGTGGGGAGACTTCGGAGGTCCTGACTATCTAGTTCGGATGAACTCCGACGCTTCGCTAGGACTGTCTCAATACCATCCACAGAAGAGTTTGGATGCCGTTGACATAGGATTTGGGGCAAATCGAGTAGAGTCCATCACGCTGTTGGAAGTACGTGTTTTTTATGCGGATGGAACCATGGTTCCGGTTCCGGTGAACCGGCAACCTTAGATTGGAATGTATTCGTCATCAAGTCTCTCAAATCACCAAGTCGTCAGGATATCGTCCAATGAAATTTCTGTATGTAAAACAAATGAGTCTATTAAGTTCCGATGGGAATCACTCGTCAAATCGACGTCGGATGCCAGCCCGTCAACGTCGTGGTGCCGCGGCCGTGTTCGGTTTAATCTTGACCGTCAGTCTCGTGGCCTTGATGGCCGTCACGATTGATATGGGGCATATCCGCGTCGCTGAAGCCGAGTTGCAACGATCTGCTGACGCTTCGGCGCTGGCCGCATGCTGGGAACTGTTTGACCAGCAGGTTTCGGGATCCTCCGAAAGTGCGGTGCAAGCCAGTGCAAGACAAGCCGCCAATAGCATCGCAAGTCGAAACTTTGTCGGACAACATGCCCCTGTATTTTCCTCCGATGATGTCGAGCTGGGCACCTACTCGCCCGATCAATCTTGGAGCACATCGGATCCGTCTGCTTACAACGCCACGCGGGTGACGCTGCGACTGCAATCGGGTGGCAATGGCGAGCTGCCGCTGTTTTTTGGCGACGTCACCGGACGGCAAAGTCAATCGCTTCGCACCACGGCAACCGCCGCGATGTTCAGCACAATTTCGGGGTTCAACGAGCCCGAAACTCACGATGAAACGCTTGATATTCTACCGTTTGCACTCGATCTGCCGAGTTGGGTCGCGATGTGTGCGGGCCTAACCGATGATGATTTTGAGTTCGACAATGGGTCGGTGCATTCGGGTTCCGACGGTCTTTGTGAAACCAACCTTTATCCTCAGGGCACGGGTGCGCCCGGTAACCGCGGAACGGTCGATATCGGTGGCAGCAACAACAGCACCAAGGATTTGTCACGCCAGATCCTGCATGGGATTTCCAAGCAAGATTTCATCGACTTGGGTAAACCGCTCAAATTCGACTCCAATGGCGAACTAAAGCTCAATGGTGACACGGGGATCAGTGCTGGGGTCAAAGATGAGCTCGCTTCGATCATTGGCAAAGTTCGCATCATCCCGATTTACACCACCGTTACTGGCAACGGAAATAACGCGATGTACACCATCGTGAAATTCGAAGGTGTGCGAATCTTGGAAGTCAAGCTAACCGGAAAAATGTCAGAGAAGCGAGTCATCATCCAACCAGCGAAAGCAGTGGCGAGATACGCGATTGTGGATTCCACCCCAGTCAATCAAAGTTCGTATCTATTCACTCCCGTGATGTTGGTTCAGTAACACTTGTTCAAGAAAGCTACGGATCATGTTTCACAAATCGAATCGACGAAAGAAAAAGGCTTCACGACTGGCGGCATCCGCAGTCGAATTCGCCTTGGTCGCACCGCTAATGATCGCCTTTACGTTTGGCTTGGTCGAACTCGGGCGAATGATGTTAGTCAAGCAAACGGCCACGCATGCGACTCGCGAAGGGGCGAGAATCGCAATACGTCCGACGGCAACCACAAGCGAGGTCGTCGAGCGAGTGAACGACGAACTCGCCTTGATGGGGATTCAAAATGCAACGGTCGAAACCGTCCCGGCTTCGGTCGAGTCGGCAACGTCTAGCGGAATCATCACCGTTCGTGTTGCGATCGACATTTCATCGATCACTTGGGTCCCAGGGTTTCTGGATCTGGACTCGACTCAGATCGTTGCCGAGTCATCGATGCGTCGAGAGAGCACGAACTAATGCATTTTTATCTTTAATGTAGGTACCGTCGCGTTCACGGTGGGCCACGTTCTGGCGAACGTAGCTACTTTTTTTAACCTACGTCATTTCTCAAATCGCACTAACGAAATCGCGTCAGCATCATAGTTTTCCAGCTGCCCACAACGTGCCTTTGACGATCGTGTCAAGGTAAACCGCATCTTCAAACGTCTCGTTCGAGTGGCCGTAAGTGGTGCCAAAAACACGAGCCTTGCCGTAGGTGTTCGTCCAGAAAACAGGATGCGATTGCTCTGTCTTCTCACTTTTGCTGGTGGCCAACACGGTCATGTTAGGCCACTTCTTTTCGATCACGTATAGTTCGTCCATCGCTGTTTTGTGACCATCGGGATAACCGTTCATGATCGCATGATCTTGAGCGACGACATTGACCGCGTAGTGGCTTTGGTGCTCATGTCGACGGCTGGTGACTCCCAGAAATTCTCGCCAATCATCGATCTTGGCGTCGCGGTAAGTGTGCATCGCACAGTGGATCACAACTGCATTGGTTCCGGCATGATGTGAACGAGTGATGCTGCGAATGTAGTCGGGGTTGGTGGTTGCCGCGAAGCATTCGTTGTGGATGACCACATCAAAGCCCTCGGCCCACTTGGGGTTTTTGTAGAGATCGATTTCGGCACTTGTGCCATTGCCGCCATCATTGACGACGGTCCAGTTCACGGCAGCGCCGCGATTCTTGAACGCCAATTGCATGGCCTTGGTTTGGAAGTCGTAATCGTGACAGCAACCACCGGTGATCAGCAGTACCTTGATGGAAGGTTTCGCGTCGGACTCGTCGGCGGCATTGCAAACGGGACCAGTCGTCATTTGAAGTGCGAGGCAGAGAGTCAGCAAAAGTGAAAAAGGTTTCAAGCGAGCGGCTCCAGGTGTGGGGATGTGGGCACAAAAAAACAGGACGGATTAGAAAATCCGTCCTGTGAAGTGTAATTCAATTTGAAGATTGGTGGTGATTAACCGGGCACTAGAAGCGGTCGTCGATTTCGACCGTTTCCATTACCTTGGTGTTTCGCTCTACCGCAATCACCGTTGTGCGTTGCCGCAATCCATCACGACTTTCACAGGTGACCGGAAGGACTTGGCGTTTATCGGGCAATTGCATGCGAACGGTAAACGAACCGTCTTCTTGTAGTTTGACAGGCCGACCGGCGATATTGACCGAGGCGTTTGGAGTTGTTTTTCCGAACACGATCAATTCCGCATCGACTTTGAACGGCAGCTTCGATTGACGCAGCAAGCTGGGGTCAGCCACGGTTTGTCCTTGTTCGCCTCGGCTTGGCATCGGGCGATGCAGTCGTTCTTCGAACACGTCTTTTAGATCGCCTGCGTCTTGTTCGTAGCCACCGCTGAGGGAATAAATACGCTCGTAATCTTCGGCGATATCACTCCAGTGCTCGTCGAGGCGTTCGCATTCGCCAGGACTCGGAGTCTCGACGACGTTGCTGCGACAGATCGTGTAGAATTCGCCGAAATCAGCCACGTATCCGATCACAACTCGGTAGCGAGATGGCGGCTCGTCGACATCGATGTACCAGTTGTTGACGCCACCGTGAATCGGAATGTCCCGAGCCACGCTTTCGGCTTGGTTGCTTGCGGCATCGCCAACGGCCAAGACACGCAGAATCGGTTTCGCCGAATGCCAACGCTCAGCCATAGCGGATTCAGCACGCTGAACGCTGGCTCGAGTGATTTCCCAAGTTGCCTGCAACCAGTACGAGTCACGCACTAACAAGACGACTCGGTCTTGATGGGTTTCACCGTTTCGGGTTCGAGAGGAGCCATTGGTGACCGCGGAACCACCAACAAGCGTGCCTGTGGAAATGTCGCGATGGCGATCGAGCGTCTCGCGACGTCGACGCATTTGAGCACGAATGCGAGCGGTCTTTGCCGACACGCGTTCCTTCTGCTCTTTTTGGTCAAGTGCTTCCGCACATCGCTGGGCGCTGACGGCGGCCGCGCGAGCACGGGCAGCTGCGATTTGAGCTCCCTTGCTGATCGGAGCCGACGCTTTGGCTTTGGACTTAGATGCGACGGAGCTGGCCGCACGTGGCGAGGTCGTCGCTTTCTTGGACGCCCCGTTTTTAGCTGCAGGTGCCTTCTGGGCATCCGCTTTCCGCCGCAGTTTGCGTTGAACCTTCGAGATTTCGGTTACGAGGTCGTCCTTTCGCATGCTATGCCAACCCGATACCCCGTATGTCTTAGCTAACTCAGCCAATTCTCGTCGTGTTTGTGCCTTCAGGTCTGCCGTTTTAATCACCCTGCATCTCCAAGCTGTAAGCCCCGTCTGCATCAGGCAGGGCCAATTCGTAATTAATGTAGATCACGACTAGCGTTGTTCCACCCTGTGGTGGTTTGGCTGTCGACACCGTTCGTCCATCGCTTCCTATGCTGCTTCCGCTTCGTCACGCATCTGATCCGCTTCGCGTCTCGGTCCACGATTCCTATTCTTCGATTCAAAATCGCTCTCAAAGTTGATTGCCTTTATCCAAAAGGTGTCTCAAATTGAGATTTGAATCCCGAGGGGAGCTGGTTTTGCCATTGCTTGGCGTCTTGTCGCCTTTCAAATACCGAGTTTTCGGAGTGTTGTTGATGGCGGTCGACGCCTGCCTATTCGGCAGCAATGGGACAATCATCCCCTGAAACATTATGGCAAGGGGATCCCGTCAGTTCTAGATGCGGACTGGTAAAAGAATCCGAATCGTTGTCGGAAATCGCGTTTTCCCTAGCATTATTGGGAAAATAGGTTTTCAAAACGCTCTTGCGATATTTTGCCTATGTTTCGCAGTTGATTCAGTTTGCATGGTGGCAAGAGTGTCTTTTTCAGTCTTTCGCCCTGGATTTTCAATTGGGGGGTGCTGTGACGTCCGATCTGCGGCGCGACACGCTGTGTTTACCGATGCCAGTCCGCGAATGAAGCCAAGCGATTGTCTCATTTTGACACAGTTTGCTAGTGCGACTATCCAGCTTTTTCATTTTTCCCCTGTACGCGAGCCGATGGCGGTAGCCCGGACTGCCGAAAACTTTGGGCTTTTTGTGAGTTTCAGTTACGCCGGTTTTCTGCCAATTCTTCCCCGACTTCGGAGGTTGTGCAGGTTTTAAGTTGAGTG
>CAXBHV010000170.1:0-9043 GCA_963974855.1 uncultured Rhodopirellula sp.
TGCCCAGCGTCAGCCCGACGCTAGCGCGTTCGGCTCACAAAATGGGACAGTCGAATTAACGACAATGACTGGCGCGGTTTACTCTCCGCTCACTTGCCGAGCCTGTTGGATCATCACTTGCAACTGAGCGACTCGATCGGAATTGCGATCTTGTTCGGGCAATCCGGCGATCAGATTGGACAGCGTCTTCAGATCAACCGTTTCCCCCAACGCTTCACCGTGGAGCTTCGCCGCAAACAAGGCGGCGGAGGCGGCGAGACGTAGTGACGGTGTCGTCTGTTCCAGACGTGGGGTGTTGGGTTCGTACGGAATCGGCCAATGGTTTTCGATCATCTGTCCCGTTGAAAGATCGCGAAATCGCACCGATACGGAACCGACATCGCCTTCCCCATCGGGCTTTGCTTCGAATTGATACAACGCCACGCCGGCTTCCGCCGCCGCCATTTCGGCTGCGTCGACGTTGTCGTTGCGAAAGTCCTCTTGCTTAAGACGATGCTTCTCGAAGCCCAGCAACTTGTAGCGTCCCACTCGTTTTGGATTGAACTCGACCTGCACTTTTACGTTCTTTGCCGAAGGACGCAGTGCCCCAGCAATCTGACTCGCAAATCCCTCATCCGCGGCCTCATGTGAATCCAGCAAGTAGTAACGACCATCGCCTTTGCGAGCGAGAGCTTCAAGAATTTCATCGTTCAACCCATCGGCACTGATACCCGCCGCATCGAACGCGATACCCGCGGCTCGCATCGTCGTGATCATCTGCGACAGACGTTCGGGGTTGGCATCACCAAGGTTCACCGCTCCATCGGTGAGCAAAATGATCCGGTTTTGGGCATTGTCAACGTATTGTTCCTGGGCCTTTTCGAAAGCCAATTGCAAAGCGGCTTCGAGATTCGTGCCCCCTTCACTGGGCAAGTCTTCAACGAGTTCCACGAGCCGGCTCGATTGGTCGCCGCTGACCTTGTCGGCCAATAGTCGCGGCTGACGTGCGAAGCTGATCAGCGTGACTTGATCGATCGCGTTGAGTTGTTGAGCTAGTAGAGCGAAAGCGCGGCGTACTGTTTGTTGACGATCGACGCGTTCCATTGAACCCGAGTTATCGAGCAGAAAAGTCAATCGCAGCGGCGTATGGCTGGCACGCCCCGCCGCAGCAGTCCGCATCGACACTCGCAGCAAGTTTCGTTGCTGCAAGAAGGGATGAATCGATTGTTCGACGCGGCAGGCAACTTTCTCGCTTTGGCTCGGCATTGGATCGCCGTAGTCGAAAGCATTCACGAATTCTTCGATCCGTACCTTGGCTGCCTCAGGCCACAATCCATTGGCCAGCGCCGCACGGGCGAGCTTGAAGGATACGTCGCTGACGTGCAGCGAGAACGTGGAAAAGGCTTCCTCTGCTGCATTCTTTTCGTCCAGCCCGGCTGGAGAAGCGGTTGGAGCGACGGTG
The DNA here is from genome assembly GCA_963974855.1 of uncultured Rhodopirellula sp. GTDB lineage: Bacteria > Planctomycetota > Planctomycetia > Pirellulales > Pirellulaceae > Novipirellula. The sequence goes on from CAXBHV010000170.1 coordinate 1,442, forward strand.
ATTCGAACAGGCTCCTTTGTTTGCAGCTCTCTCATTTTCCCTAACTTGATCGACGGTTCTATGTACCGATAGACCGGACCAGGTGAGTCGGCAGGCGACTCGCCATATCGCCGAAGTGATTCGTCCCTTTTGGACTTTTCGCCTTGAGCTATGCGAACCGAATCAATATCGAATCGATCGCCGAGTGCGTTGGGCATCGCAGGGCCGCTTCCGGAAACATTTTCCGCGATACGATCGGCAACCTCCTTTTTCTCGTTTTTTTCTCGTGGCGTCCCAAAGAGGTTTGCCCCGTCATCGCGGCTGTTCCCATCAACGTCTACCCATATACTGATCTCTGCCTCATCCATATCCCTTTCGACACCGGCGACCGGTGCATCGTTGGAGCCGCCATTGGAGAAATACAGGTCAGTGCCACCGCGCAGCCCTGACGACAAATCGTCTGCCGAAGACAATTTCCCTGATTCCCCAGCATCATTATTCACAGCCCCACCAAGCATGATTCGCCCCGTCCGAGCGGGGAAACCTTCGACAACGAGGTCGGGCTCTTGTTCCGATAGTGGTTGCTCCGATTCCTTCACCATCATCCCACGCGAGCCAGATTCGATGGAAATTTCCGGCCACTTTGCTGAACGCAGGTCTTCCATACCTAAGCCCGCGACGGATGGACTTGTAAGCTTACTATCGCCAGCACTCGGCAATCTAAAATCCTTTGCTCCCGATTCTAAGGTGGACGAGGTTCGCGCCCCCCATTCCTCATCGAACTCAACGGCAGTGTTGCCTGTTACGGAATGAGGACTGAGAGCGAAGTCACTCACAATAGGCTGCGACAACTCAGGACGACGGCCATTGTCGGCCAGTCGTGGCGAAACACTCTCGCTCTCCTCCCACAACTTCTCTTGCAACTCTGCTTCGCGTTTTTGCAATTTGAATTCGGGGCCTGACGGGAAATACTGAACATCGTCCTGCAGGTAGTAGGGGGACGGCAGGGCCTTGTCCGTACTCTGGCTAAGACTCTCGCGAATCGCTGAAAGGGCTGATTTTGAGCTGTTACGGTACTCTCTGTCTGCAACATTTTTTGTTGCTGCGGAACCAAAATGATCCTCACTAGCAGCTCCGGTAACCGCACCTTCGGTCATGAATCCATCGAAATCGGACGAGAGGCCCTCTCCCTTCATCGATTCCGGCGAATCGAAGAAATCACGAACGCTCATACGGGCGTCTTGGTTTCGGGAAGCGACACGCGCATATTGGATACTTGGCAAAAACATGCTCACGCCGAATCCCACGATCAGCAGCACGGCAGCGACCTTGGCAATATTGCCCCAAACCCAACGCCGCTTCGACCTGCTTCGCCCGACAGACTTACTGAGCTGATCCCCGGACTTGCCTGCGAGTCGAATCGCTGGCGGCTCGCTTACCTCTCCGTTAATGAACGCCAGCACTGCGTCTCGTTTTTCCGCAGGTAATTTCCAGTCCTTATCTTTAACATCCCATTCGCCGTCGCCGACGTCTCGCATCAGTCCGTGCACACGATCGATTTCGTCCTTGAAAGCAGCGAGTTCGGCGTTCTCATCAATGAGACACTGCAATTGATCTCGCTCAAAGTCGGATGCTTCGCCCAAAACGAGCGCAACAATGCGAGCTTCGAGTTCCGGATCGATCAACGGTTTGTTCGGTTCTTGATTCATGAATTTTCATCGATTCCGAGTGGACGCAATTTGCCAGCCAACTCTTTCAAGATGTGGTGCAGACGGTACCCGACGTTGCCAATACTGAGACCGGTTTGGGCACTGATGTCGCGATACTTGAGATCTTTGAAATACTTCAGCTTCACCAGCTGGCGATCGGTCTCGTCAAGATTCTCGAGCATTTTTCGCAGCGTTCCCGTCGCCTCGATTCGCAGCACCATTGCCTCGGGCGAGTCCGCTTCGCGATCGCACGTTTGCGTTTTGGCGTCGCCGCTGCCCAGCACTTCTCGGCGGTGATCGCGGATGTGGGTGTAGACGCGATTACGTACACTCCGGAACAACCAAGCCTTGGGAGAATCGATTTCGTCCCAGTGAATGTGCAGCTGCAAGAACACTTCTTGTACGATTTCCTCGGCCACCGCACGGCGACCGCTGAGGGAAAATGCATATCGCAACAGGGACGTCTCCTCGCTGTCAAACAAAGTCCGTACGCTCAGCTCCGTTTCAACATTGGGCTCCGTTTCATCGGAGCTCGGCTTGTAGACTCGGGGAGTCGGTTTCAACATTCACTCGATTCGCTGCGTCTGGCGGTCCTGGATCACGACGAGTTCATCTTCTCAAAAGGAAAGACGCGACACAGCTAGATTTATTAGAGATTTTCCGCCAGTTTTCTCGAAATGCATGCACGAAGTGGCGAGCATGCGCGATAGCCACAAAGTGGCGACAGGCTGTCATGGGCGTCAGCCCATGGACCACGAACGCATCTCGCACCATTAGTCCCGAAGGGACGACAGGAGATCCCACGCCCGCCATTCATGTCGCTCCCTTCGGGGCTTTGCAATCGTGTTCGCCCACGCATCCACGGGCTCTCGCCCGTGGCTACATCGTGCCGTCCCTTCGGGACTAACCAACAGCCACGAAGACGCTGTCCCAAATGACTGGGCAAATAAAAAACGCCGCCTGAAACTTGATGTTTCAGGCGGCGTTTTTTCAATAGCGGAGGACACGGGACTCGAACCCGCAGCCCCTTACGGGGTACCTCAGTTCCAATGAGGCCGCTCACCAATTCGCTTATCCTCCGAATTCGGCTTCGCTATTCTGTGCTGGATTGCGTTTCCTCGCAACTGGTGGTGTTTTCCAGACCAACGGATTGGTAATGTAAATCTAAAAAACCCAGTGGAGAATGATGAATGGATAACGCGGCAATCGCAGATGTGTTTGACGAAATGGCGGAACTGCTGGAATTCCGCGGCGAGAATCCGTTCCGAATTCGGGCTTATCGCAATGGAGCTCAAGCGATCCGCAATCTCGACGAACCAGTCGCGGCCATCGTCAACGATCCCGATCGCAATCTTGCCGACATTTCGGGTATCGGCAAAACGATCAGCGAGAAAACAGAGACACTGATCCAAACCGGCGGGTTACCCCAATTGGAAGAATTGCGCCAAGCGGTCCCCCCAATTGTGATCCAAATGGCAAGGATCCCTGGATTGGGGGCAAAAAAAGCGATGAAGCTGCAAGAAGCTCTGGAAATCGAATCGCTCGACGACCTGAAACGCGCCTGTCAGGAGGAACGCGTCCGCAAAGTCAAAGGATTCGGCCCCAAATCTGAAGAGACGATCCTGGATGGGCTGGCGATCGCCAAGCAGGCCGCCGAGCGAATCTATTGGTCCACCGGCGACGGATTGGCCACGACCATCGGCGACCACATGCAATCGTGCGAGGGAATCGAAAAAATGAGCTGGGCGGGCAGCTACCGCCGCGGCCGTGAAACGATCGGTGACCTCGACTTACTCGTCGTCGCCAAAGACCGCAACGCAGCGATGGACCACTTCGAAGCTTTTCCTCAACGAAGCCAAACGATCGCTCGCGGCGATACCAAAATTTCGATTCGTGTGGCCAAAGCATTCCAAGTCGATATGCGACTGGTCGAGGCGAACGAGTTTGGTGCGGCACTGCAGTACTTCACCGGTTCTCAGGCACACAACGTTCATATGCGGCGGATCGCCAAGGAACATGGACTGAAAGTCAACGAGTACGGCGTGTTCAAAACCGAAGACGACTCGCGAATCGCTGGCGAAACCGAAGAAGATGTCTACAAGGCGATCGGATTGCCTTGGATTACGCCCGAGCTTCGCGAAGATCGCAATGAATTCACGTGGGCCGAAAAAGGCGAACTGCCTGAGCTGATTGAAACGTCCGACATCGTTGGCGACCTGCACATGCACACCAACGCGACCGATGGAACCGCAACGCTGCAAGAGATGGCCGACGCCGCGATCGCCAGTGGACTGAAGTACATTGCGATTACCGACCACAGCCAGCGTGTTTCGATGGCATTTGGACTCGATCCGAAACGACTTCGCGAACAATGGAAAGCGATCGATGCGATTCGTGACCAGTACGAAGGCCGATTAGTCATCTTGAAGGGTATTGAGTGCGACATTCTCGAAAAAGGGGGAATGGATTTGCCGGACGATTGTTTGGCCGAAGCCGACTGGGTGCTGGCGAGTGTCCATTACGGCCAGAAACAACCACGCGACCAGATCACCGAACGGATTCTCGGCGCGATTGAAAATCCGCACGTCGACTGTATTGCTCATCCCACCGGACGGTTGATCAATCGTCGTCCGCCCTACGAAGTCGATATCGATGCAGTGATGACGGCCGCCAAAGCGAACGGGACTCTGATGGAGCTGAACGCGAACCCGGCACGTTTGGATCTGAATGATGTGCATTTGGCGGCCGCCAAACGGCACGGAATCCCGATTGTGATCAGCACCGATGCGCACTCGACCGATGGGCTGGACGTGATGCGATACGGGATCAAGCAAGCACGTCGTGGCGGTTTGACTAAGGACGACGTCGCTAATACGCGGTCTTGGAACGAGATGAAGAAATTGATGCGTTAAAGCATTTGCGAGAATCGCGTAGGGCTGGGTTTCGTTTGGCCGGTGAGGACCGAGCGAGTAAGTGGAGACACGCTGCAAGCGATGTTGCGCGGACGGCCCTCACCCGAACGAGGCCTATGGGGCCCGTCCGACCTCTCCCGTGCTGCGCTCGGGAGAGGTGACTCGTGTCGGCTGTCACCTCTCTCAAAACGAGTTTTGCACCAGGAAAATATGCTAGGTGAGCTGTACCAAGTCTTTGGACGCTAATTTGCGATTGGCATCGATCGCTTTTTGCTCTAGCTCGGGTGCGACCAGTTCGTAACCAACACTGCGTTGCCGTGGCTTGAACCCGAGTTCCTCGATCGACGCGCGAATTTGATCGAGTGTCAAAAAGTGGACCGTGCCGGCTTCGGCGACCACGTTTTCTTCGAGCATCAAACTGCCCATGTCGTTGGCGCCGAACAGCAGTGCCAACTGTCCGACTTTCAAGCCTTGCGTGACCCAGCTGCTTTGAATGTTCGGTACGTTGTCTAGGAACAATCGCGATACCGCCAACGTTTTCAAGTACTCGAACGAGCCCTTCGGTGGGATATGCGACAATTCGGTATTGTCGGGCTGGAACGTCCAACAAATGAACGCGGTGAAACCACCCGTTTCGTCTTGCAGTTCACGAACGCGATGCAAATGTTCGATCCGCTCCTCCAGTGTTTCGACGTGTCCAAACATCATCGTACTGCTGCTGACGCCGCCCAGTTTGTGCCAGACTCGCATCACGTTTAGCCAGTCATCAGTCATGACTTTGCCACGAGTGATCTCGTTGCGAACGCGGTCGACCAGAATTTCGGCACCGCCGCCAGGGATACTGCCCAAACCGGCTGCTTTGAGTCGCTGCAGCACTTCTTCGATCGAAAGATTGTTGACCTTGGTGAAATGGTGCAGCTCGGGAGGGCTGAATCCATGAATGTTCACCTCGGGATAGGCACGCTTGATGTCGCCAAGCATCTCTTCATACCAGTCGAGTTTGTATTTCGGATGCAGTCCGCCTTGCAGCAAGATTTGGTTGCCGCCCAGCGAGACGGTCTCTTCGATCTTTGCCAACAATTCGCCGCGAGGCAGCACGTAGCCTTCGTCACTTTTCGGTCCACGATAGAACGCACAAAAATCACACACCGCGGTACAGACGTTGGTGTAGTTGATATTCCGGTCGATGTTGTAGGTGCGATAGGGCTCGGGGTGCATCCGCCGCGAGACCGCTTCGGCAGCCGCACCGAGCGAGGCAAGGTCATGGCTTTCTAGCAATCGCAGTCCTTCGGCCGAGGTCAGCCGTTGGCCCTCGATGGCTTTATCCAAAATGTCACGGATCGATTTATCAGCGGCAGGAGCGATCATGATTTTTCAGTCGTCGGAGAATTCAGGGAGCTTGATTCAGGAACGAGGCCAAGCAAGACCGCACGGCGACGAAATTCGTCCAATGCGGTCCGTTCGTCGGGGCCAAGGGTGTAGTGCAGATTCTCAGCAAAATAACGGTACAGGTCTTCGTTGGTTAGCCCATGGGCGGCAGCTTCACGCTCAGCGATCTCCTCGAGCGATGCCATGCCCTCATCACGCGATGCTTCGAGCGCAATCGCCAAATCGCCGACGTCTACCCCTGCGCGTGCGACCCACATCGCAAACACAAAGGGCAATTCAGTCCATCGGCACCAACGGTCACCCAAATCCCATATTTCTTGGTAACAGCGAGGGGCCGGATGCATCGCGCGATCGCCGATCATCAACATTGCGTCGGCATCGATCGCCTCAGGCGTCTGTTCCATTGCGAAGGGGACAATCTCAGGCCGAATGCCGTGAATTTCCCACAGCAAAATTTGCAGCAGTGCGGCGCTCGTGCGACTGCCCTCGTCCAATGCCAATCGTTTGATTTCGGCGGCCGGAACGCGGCTGAGCAAGCGAACGCTCCACACCGGGCCTCGGCAACCGATCACGGCATCCGAAACGATGGTGTGCGAGGGATCACGCAAGTACTCGACCGAGGGAATCAGTGCCACGTCCAGGTTGCCCGTGTGCAAATCGTCCGCCAATCGGCTGGGCAAATTAAAGGACAATTCGCCACGATCCCCCAAACGCTCACGCAGTCCCCATACCAACGGCTTGGTATTTAGATACGAAACCGCACCAATGCGAAGCGGAGCGTTAGGCAGTGAAAATGTCATCAAATCTCTTGTTTTGTCGATCAACGGCGTCATCGATCGCGTGAACGGCCATGACCATGCCTTCCAGTCCTTTCGGAGACCCGAAAACGAAATCGGAAAACGTCACTTTCCACTATTCAAACCGCAGTCATCAGCGGCTTTTAACGCGAGCGAGAGGGACAACCTACACGATTTGCTGCAATTCGTCCGCAGGGCATTGAACCGTTACGAGAATGCCGCTTTTCGGGTGATGAAACGTGATCGATTCCGCGTGCAGCATGATTCGCGTCTGATACGGCGACTGCGGGCTCGAATCAGACGCTGCAGCGTCGCTTTCGGAACGGTTCTTGCCATACAGCGAATCGCCGAGGATCGGATGGCCTCGCAATGCCGATTGGATCCTCAGTTGATGCATCCGACCGGTGTGGGGAAACAGCCGCACGAGCGTCCGATCACGTTCACTGCAATAACGAACGACTTCGACGCGGGTTTCGGCGTACTTTGCCTCGGGATCGTTCTCGGCGACACGCTCAGCTCGCGGTTGATTGGGGACCTTTCGGAGATAGTCCCTCCAAAGCGGCTCGACGGGCGTGATTTTCCCCGCAACGACTGCCAAATACTGCTTGTCGACCTTACGCGTTGCGAATTGTTCGGACAGCAGCTTGGCGACGCGTTTTCGTAGTGCAATCAGCACCACACCGCTGACGGGGCGATCGAGACGATGAACGACCGCTAGATAATCGCTACGATCGGATAGCTGGGTTCGTAAACGCGATTCAAGGCTATCGGCACCTGGGGGCGATTGCGTGGACAGCCCCGCTGGTTTCTCGACGG
>CAXBHV010000171.1:0-8914 GCA_963974855.1 uncultured Rhodopirellula sp.
AAGAACGCACTGATGGCAATAAATTGCTTGGTCGCGAAAAACTGGCAACTTCTCTTTTGGAACGCGCGGGCCGCGACAAGGACGATGACGTTCAAACCGCACTTATGGCGAGCGCGTTTGACACTCGTATCTTTGGTGCGGTTTTCAGCGTAAAAAAAGCAAGTTTTAACCAATGTGGACCGGTCCAGTTTGGATGGGCGCATTCACTGCACCCTGTCGAAACCAAATATATTCAGGGCACGGTTGTGATGCCATCAAAAGACATTGAGGTCAAAGAGACGGGAGAAAGTGAAGGCGCGACGCAAGGCACGATTTGGACTAGCTACACACTGCCGTTCGCGGTGTTTGCAATGCCCGCCGTTGTAAACGCGAGCATCGCCAAGAGCACGGGCATGAGCGGGGCGGATCGAGATTTGTTACTCGAAGGTTTATGGAATGGCACGCTGCATCGTCAGGCGAGAGGACGCGGTATGCAGCAACCACTATTCCTGCTTGACGTCCAATATAAAGACGATTTCTTCCGCATTGGCTACCTAGAAGAGCTCGTCTCGCTTGTTCCTGATCGTGAGACGTGGCTCGGTTCCAATCCACCATCGTCGCTTCGTGAAGTTTCCTTGGATGTCGAGAAGCTGGCTTACGAATTGGAAACCCACAAGTCACAGATTGCTTCATGCCGGCTATGGATGTCACCACATTTGAACGTAAATGGAAAACTTCCCGAGTTTGTTAGTCAGGAATCGTGGAGTTAAGTGTAATGGTAAAAGACCTCGCTGTTTTGGAAACTCGCGGATCGATCGCTCATTTTCGGCGTCCCGATACGCTCGGTACACATGCGTCCTATCCATTTTTTACACGAACCTCGTTACGAGGATTTATTGGCTCCATATTAGGAGTGCAATCTCTTCCGGAATCAACCTTGTGTGGCTTGCAGTTGCTTAGTCCTGTTCGCACGGTCACACAAGAGTTGAGTATGCACGGTAAAACGTGGGAAGCAGGGAGTGGGGCCGACGCATCGTTTAGTCGTCCGACCTCTATCGAGCTTGTTGTGAATCCGTCCTACCGCATTTTCTGTGAATGTGATCTTGTCGAGGAACTCGAATCTCGGTTGGTAAGATCGCGAAGCGAATTCCATACTTATCTTGGGGCTGCGTACTGCCTCACGTTTCCCCGATGGGTTGAGCGTGTCCCTGAATCAGAACTGGAAAAGATCGACTGGACATCGAGTTCTTTAATAGAAACCGATACCGTCGTTCCTGCAAAATGTGTACGTCGCTTGGAGGGCCATGAGAATCGTCAATATGCCCGAGTCGGAGGAATTCTTTACGAGCATCTTGGTGATCGATAAACATTCTTTACGACGTGGGAGCGAAATCCTTGAGTTTCCGACCTTCAGACTCAGATGTCGCCGTGCGTTTCGTCGCAACAAAGTCCTATGGAGTCATTTGCCTGTGGTGACATCCCTTAGCAATTGCGTTGCACGGTTCGATGTAGATGGCCGTGGGAAATCGCTAGTCGAGCATTTGGTCGAAGTTGCGACCTCAGCAGGATCTCCCGTCGGTTCCACGCTCGAACGACTTGGCTTTCTAGCGGGGTTATTGCATGACGTAGCCAAGTGTCACAAAGATTGGCAGGAGTACATCTCTCCCGCTACGCTACGGAAAAAAGGCCCTCCGCATTCACCCTTCGGAGCCGCTTTATTTACGTTCGTTGCTGAAAACCTAATCAAGCAATGGCACTCCGATCGACGGGAGCGTCAGGTCTCGCAAGACCGAATGCTAAATTGGCTGTTGGCTATTAACGGACATCATGGTCGACTTGCCGATTTCGCAGGGCATGTTGTGCCATGGGCGAAAGTTGGTTCGCAGTACAGTGTTGAAGAATTGATCAAAGGCTGTGACATGGAGAGTGTCTTTGAACTAATTTGTCAGTATTTCCCTGAGTTTAATTGTAGTCCAGAATCATTCCAACCTTGGCTCGAAAGCTTTGAGCGTACATGGCTAAATCTTGCGGAAACTAATCGGCAAAGACAGCTAGAGTCATCAGAGTCGTGGGAAATCGCGATGAGATATCCGTTTGACTTTTCAACATTAATCATTGCCGACCGAATCCATGCTGGAAATCTAAAGGACGATTTTCTAGAACCTGCTACCGTCAAAATCGCAATTGAGACACTTGCAGGATATTGCGAGGAACAAGCAAAGGATGCGATAGCGAGCGGTGCTTCAGCCGAATTGGTGAGAATGCGTTCGGATGTGCAAGACAACGCGATCGAGAACTATCGCGTCCATCAAAGCGGCAGGTTCTACACGCTGTTACTGCCGACCGGATACGGAAAGACTCTTGCGTCGCTAAGGATCTCTCTGGAAGCGTGTGCAGAGATGAATCGCAAACGCATTATCTACGTGGCTCCCTATCTTTCGATTTTATCTCAGGCAACAAAAGAGATTGCTGATGCCACAGGAATTGAGGTGTTTCAGCACCATCACTTGTCACTAGCAGCGATGCAATCAAACCAGGAAAACACGGAAACAGCCTCCGACAAAGATTTCGAGGCATTGGACACGTGGAAGGTGCCGATACTTTCCACAACATTCAACCAGTTTTTTCGGGCACTCTTCCCAAGCCGCGCTCAGCACACGTTACGAATTGATGCGATCAAACAATCATTTATAATTGTCGATGAACCACAAATTGTTGATATCTCGGTCTGGAATCTTTTCTTGCGTGCGCTAAGCGTTTTTGCCGTTCAGCACGATTGTCAGATTTTGTTTGCGACGGCGACGCTGCCCCCGATGCGGATCGGACTAATGACGGACGCAATTGCATTAGCGCCGAAAGTGAGATCGCAACATCGCTACGACATTAAATTCGTAGACTCACCTCATAATGCGTCCAGCCTTGCGGACGCAGTCATGGCGGAGCTTAGTTTCATCAAAAGCTCCGCGATTGTTCTAAATACGGTGCGGGACGCTGCAACTGTTTTTTCGAACGTCAAAACACAATGCCAAGACGTCGTTCAGCCTTTTTGCTTGACAGCGATGATGTTGCCGTCGCACAAGCAGAACATTATCCAGGCGATTCGCGACATCTTGAAGGCGCAACGCGACGGAACGACAGACTCAAAAGTGATTGTCGTTTGCACGCAGATGCTCGAGGCAGGCGTCAATTTGAGTTTTCAGGAAGTCTGGAGAGCTCGTTCCGTGCTCCCTTCTATTGCCCAGGTAGCTGGTCGGGCCAATCGACATAGCGAGGGAAATCGGGCGACTATCAATGTGTTTCCATTTCTCTCGCGAGATGACGCTGAACTACGGCGTTTTGTTTACCGCGATAACACCGCTTGCAGGGTCACAGACGAGATTCTCACGGATCATCCCTGTATTGCTGAGACTGAAATATCCGATCTGCTCAACGTCTATTTCAATATGTGCCAGCAAGAGAATGCGCAATTGGCAAGAATGAGCGACTTTAATAAGGCAGCGCTCGGCGAATGGTCGCGTTTGGCGGGGGTCGAGCCTTTTGGATTTGGTCCTCCAAGAGAGGAGGTCTTTGTTCCCATTGACTTAGCGGAACTCGATGAGTCGTCGCAACGTTTAGTGCAGGCATTTGCTCCCGATGGCGCTCTTCAGCTGTTAAAGTTGTACTGCGATTCCCGCTATCGTGCCAAACTATCATTTATCGAACTTAAGCAACTGCAAATAGCAATGCAATTGTTCGTTGTACCGTGCCAGTACGAGATCGCAACTCAGATTGCAACAAAGGTAAACGAGTGGTTGTGGGTAATTAACCGAACGGAATTTTACTCGTCGGAAACCGGGTTGGCTCACTGGCTTCTTAGAGACGTTGAGAGCCCTGCTGAAGAATTAACCACAATTCTGTAGAGGAGAGTTCTTGAACGATGCAAACAAATTTCCCTCGATTACGATTACTCATGTTCTTGAGCATTTGTACTGCCCTCGGTTTACCTACTTTGAATATGTGCTGACGATTCCGGAACGCCAGGAGCGGCGCTGGAAAGTACAGCGGGGACGTGAAGTGCATCTGGAGCGTCAGAAGATCAATAAGTCCTATTTACGTAAAAAGCTTGGGGTCGTCAAACGAGAATTTGATGTGCCCCTGGCCAGTGAAACGCTCGGGCTCCGCGGAATCGCTGACGAGGTGCTGACTCTGGAAGATGGTATGATGGCACCCCTGGACTACAAGTTTGCCAAGGCTCCCAAGAAAATTTATCGCACGCATCGCTACCAAGCTGCTTTGTATGCAATGTTGATCGCCGAACATTACGGCGTTGCATCGACAAAAGGGTTCTTGTGCTACACCCGAAGCAGCTACAAGTTAGAGACCGTGGAATTCACGGCATCAACGTTCACCAAGGCCAGGAAATTGGCTGAAGGAGTGCATGAGGTGATTCGTGATGGATCGCTCCCAATTGCGACTGCGTACCCCACTCGCTGTGTCGACTGCTGCTATCGAAATATCTGTGTGCGTTAGCCAAATTGTCGTAAGGTCAGTTCCAACAAAAGGTTGCAGCACGAAAAACTTGCGAGACCAATCCCAAAACAGCCTCTAAGGGGCTGTGATGAATACTGAAATGAATCGATTTACACTAGCAAAACAGGAGTCTAACATTAGCCCAACAACCAACTTACGGCGCCGGAAGAGCCACAGCGAATGATCCAACACAACAAGGATTGAAACAGATACATCGACATGGCGGGGCATCCGGGCACGACAGCCACAGCGAATGATCCAACACAACAAGGATTGAAACCGAATAGTCGCCGTCCGCGCATTCGTCGGTGTCAAGCCACAGCGAATGATCCAACACAACAAGGATTGAAACTTGCTTGTGGTTGCGGGGGTGGGGTGTGTCGATGAGCCACAGCGAATGATCCAACACAACAAGGATTGAAACACCGATTGTTGACCCACCGCCTCGTGCGTGCGAGGCCACAGCGAATGATCCAACACAACAAGGATTGAAACGATTCCGAAGATCAAACCAATGCTCGCCGAAGCTGGGGCCACAGCGAATGATCCAACACAACAAGGATTGAAACCTTCGAACCATTCCATCAGCTCTTTGAGCGAGTTGCGCCACAGCGAATGATCCAACACAACAAGGATTGAAACCTCTTTTTCATCACGCCCACCCTATGCCCAGGTCAACGCCACAGCGAATGATCCAACACAACAAGGATTGAAACAATCTCAAGTTGCGTGATCGGTCGTGTGTTTGTGTCGCCACAGCGAATGATCCAACACAACAAGGATTGAAACCACGGTAACGATTCACCTGGGGCCAGTCACACATTTCGCCACAGCGAATGATCCAACACAACAAGGATTGAAACATTCTCAACTTCGCGGTACACCCTGATTCACGCGGTGCCACAGCGAATGATCCAACACAACAAGGATTGAAACCCAGGTGAGCCAGGCATTCCCTCTTTGCGCCACCGCGCCACAGCGAATGATCCAACACAACAAGGATTGAAACGACGAAGATCGCCCGCAGTGTTTCGTACCGTGGATGCCACAGCGAATGATCCAACACAACAAGGATTGAAACTTCATCAACGTTTCGACAGAATCTGACATCACCCGGCCACAGCGAATGATCCAACACAACAAGGATTGAAACCTTGATCAGATCCCGGTGCCAGAATGAAAATCGTAAGCCACAGCGAATGATCCAACACAACAAGGATTGAAACTATGCCTGATCCCATTTCTCAACCTGGACCAAATGCGCCACAGCGAATGATCCAACACAACAAGGATTGAAACAGGTAGTCGGAAAGTTCCTCAACCTCATATGCCTCGCCACAGCGAATGATCCAACACAACAAGGATTGAAACCCCAGCAGGTTGTCGTAAAGCTCAGCCGCGGCTTGCGGCCACAGCGAATGATCCAACACAACAAGGATTGAAACTTGCAAATCCTTTACCGCTGCGAATTACCTGCACAGCCACAGCGAATGATCCAACACAACAAGGATTGAAACCCCCTGGTGTTGTTTTAACACAAAGTTTTCTCCAGGCCACAGCGAATGATCCAACACAACAAGGATTGAAACTGTGGGTTTGAATCCCGCGCGGCCTAGCTCCGTCATCGCCACAGCGAATGATCCAACACAACAAGGATTGAAACTCTTGGTCCTCGAGGCGATCGGGCGTGCGGTGTCGCCACAGCGAATGATCCAACACAACAAGGATTGAAACCCAGAATTCGCCAACCGATCCCTCACCAATCTGCATGCCACAGCGAATGATCCAACACAACAAGGATTGAAACGGCTTCCTTCGATATGCTTCGGGGCGTCCCTGTTCTGCCACAGCGAATGATCCAACACAACAAGGATTGAAACCTGGCGGGGTACTACAAGAAGAAGTCGCTCCTGTCGAGCCACAGCGAATGATCCAACACAACAAGGATTGAAACTCCTGATCGCACACCCCGATGTGACAATGGCCGTCAGCCACAGCGAATGATCCAACACAACAAGGATTGAAACAACTCTTTCAGGCTCGCTTTGATGGAATCGAGGTTGCCACAGCGAATGATCCAACACAACAAGGATTGAAACTCCGCAATAGGCTTCCTGGGCTGTCGCGGATTAACGCCACAGCGAATGATCCAACACAACAAGGATTGAAACTTTCTTCGTCCACCGCATAGCGGCGATTGCCGTAGCGCCACAGCGAATGATCCAACACAACAAGGATTGAAACCAAACGATTTTTTTGACCGTTCACGTGGACGGCAAGCCACAGCGAATGATCCAACACAACAAGGATTGAAACCCGATTCGCGTTTTGCGGAACTCGCCGAGCTTCGCGCCACAGCGAATGATCCAACACAACAAGGATTGAAACGGCTTGCGGTTTTTCTCGGGCTCTTAGGCAAAGAAGGCCACAGCGAATGATCCAACACAACAAGGATTGAAACAGCGCCGCAACGGTAACCGCCTCGTCGTCGTGTCGCCACAGCGAATGATCCAACACAACAAGGATTGAAACAGAAGTCCGCAATCGCGGACGCGGCTTGCGATCTCGCCACAGCGAATGATCCAACACAACAAGGATTGAAACCTCCACGTTGGACCGCAAATCGGTCCCGGTTCTGAAGCCACAGCGAATGATCCAACACAACAAGGATTGAAACTCGTTCGCCAAAACGCGGCCCCGCTTCTAAGTCGAGCCACAGCGAATGATCCAACACAACAAGGATTGAAACATCAGGATCTCAAATCGTTGGCGAACCATCTCCCGCGCCACAGCGAATGATCCAACACAACAAGGATTGAAACTTTCGCTGGCGTCGTCGCTTCGTCAATAATAAGGTTGCCACAGCGAATGATCCAACACAACAAGGATTGAAACTACGGCTGACGATATCAGTGATGAGCGTATCATCATTTTGTATAATATCGAGTTCGGAGGTGAATCACCTGCAAGCTTTACTGGTTTTTTCTCCCGGACGAAAACATTGTATGAACGCTGTTGCAACGATCAACTATGACCGCGAATACTTCGAGAGCTTCTATACGTCTTGGCTAACGTACCGTAGCCGATGGCGACGATTCGCGATTCCTGTTGCCATCGTGTTCGTTGGCGTCGCCGTCACTGGACTGTTTCTGATGCAATTGCAACCCGCGGTTTGCTACGGGGTTTTCGTCGTTGCCGTTTTGAACTTCTTCGATGCTGCAACTCACCGATTTCGTTGGGTGCGTCAACGGTTGGCATCCGTCGCGGTCGACAAGACCGCAGAATTGACGTTCACCGTCGACAAGATTCGCATCACTACGCCAAATAGCGACGGCACGCTTACGTACAACGCCTTTGGACTTGTCACGGTAACACCCAACGGCTTTTTTTTGGTGCCTGATTCTGGTGTTTCGATTTACGTGCCTCGAACGGCTTTCGCCAGCGATGAAGAGTTTCACAGCGTGACAGCAAAATTGGAAGAACATGCTACACAACATACAAAGTGAATTGACTGAGATACGAACAAGGCCACTGGTTCAAGCATTTGCAATCGTTGCATTGATGGTGGCATGCGGGGGGACTTTAAGTGGCGGCGATCTGACGCTTCGCTTTCAGTACGAAGGCGAACTGCCGGTGCCGGAGGCGATCCAAGTCGACAAGGACGCTGGGTTCTGTGGCCAGCATCCGTTGGTCGACGAAAGTCTGCTGGTCCATCCTCAGGATCGTGGGATCAAGAACGTGGTCGTTTACCTTGACACGGGACGTGGTGGTAGCGAGGTTGCAACGGTCCCGTCGCTCAAAAGAACGCACACGCTGACCACCCAAAATTGCCGTTTCGATCCGCACATTTTGGTGATGCAGGCCGGCGACACGCTTCATCTCACGAATTCGGATCCTGTCGGTCATAACGCAAACATATCTTTATTCCGAAATCCGGTCTCCGGCCAGCTAATTCCGCGGAATGGTGTAGGCCGTATGAAACTTGATCTGCCGGAACCAGCTCCGCTTCCCGTTCAGTGCAATATTCATCCGTGGATGAAAGCCTATGTGGTGGTGTTACAGCATCGCTATGTCGGCGTGAGTGACGAGCATGGCAAATTGGTCATCCGAGATCTGCCAGAGAAAGAGCTCAGCTTTCGTGTGTTCGCCGAGGCGGCAACCGGTGCATTGGGATCCGTGACTGTCAACGGCCAGCAACAGGATTGGTCACGCAACCGGTTCCGTTACAACATTCGTGCAGGCGAGAATGACATGGGCACCGTAACCCTAACCGCCGATCACTTCGGCCGTCCCTGATTGGACAACGTCTGTTTTGCCCTTGCGAACGTACACCTCACCTTACGTTCTCTGGACTCGCTGCATCGCGGATTTAATGAAGTGGACCATCGCCATCACGACGATCCAGCCCGTTAACAGTGCGGCTGTC
>CAXBHV010000172.1:0-8888 GCA_963974855.1 uncultured Rhodopirellula sp.
TGGGGACGTCCTCGCAACAGTGCGCCGAATTAATTGACGAGGCAGCCGTTCACAACGTCCAACTCGGTATCAATCACAACTTTTTGTTTTCGCGTGTCTACAAAGAATTGCGACACTGTATTGAAAACGGAAAAGTGGGGCGTATCGATGCGATCGACATCGCGTGGAACAAACACCTTCCTCAACTGAATCATGGTCCCCACTCGAATTGGATGCTACGCGAACCTAGTAACCTGCTACTTGAACTTGGCCCCCATGTGGTCAGTCCCGTGCTGGATCTAGCGTCCTTTCCTGAGCAAATAACGGGAATTGCAACCCACCCGATTACGTTGCCCGGAGATCGGTCCATGATGCGCAACTGGGTTTTCAGCATGACTGCGGGTCGCGTCGCGGTGCAGACGCGTTTCTCGCTGGGAAGTGGCATGGATGAATTTTACATTCATGTCCGTGGCAGCCATGGTTGCGCAACGGCCGATATCGAGAACAGCACGTTTACGCTGACCCGATCGACTCGCTATTCAATCGATTTTGATCGCTACCACCGACTGAAAAAAACGAGCCGCGATGTGAATCGACAAGCCAAAGCAGGACTATGGCGATACATCGCAAGCAAGCTTGGGCTCTGCAAGCATGGCAATGCCTACGGCGAGAGTATCTCAAATGCCGTTGCCGATTTCTATCAATCGCTGCTCTCAGGCACCCCCGTCTCAAAACGATTGTCGGGGCCATTGGGGCAATCGACGATTGAATTGTGCGAACAACTTGGCCAGTGTGTGTCGCCGCCGATTGCATCTTCACAAAACGGCCGGTCATCCAAATTTCAGACGCCCGAAACGATTGTAATACGGCATCCTCAAAAAGACGCATCAAAGCAAAACAGCACTCATGCCCCCCCTTGCTTAGTACTAGGCGGAACCGGTTTTATCGGGCAAGCGTTGGTCCGTCGCCTTTGCGAACAAGGGCGAATGGTTCGCTGTTTGGTTCGCCGCACCCGAGATGTTCCCGATTCGCTGCGTCATCCTAATATCGAATTGGTCCAAGGCGACATGGCGAACGCCAATGATCTCGCAAAGGCATTGCAAGGCGTTGAGGGTGTTTTCCACTTGGCACGTGGAATGGGAAAAACGTGGGCCGAATACGTCGCGTTTGATGTTGAGCCCACAAAACAAATTGCCAAGCTGTGCATGGACCATCACGCGGGTCGATTGGTCTACACCAGTTCGATTGACGCTTATTATGCGGGGGCACGAGCCGGCACGATTACGGAAACGACTCCGCTGGATCCCCGGATTGAAGGTCGCAATTTGTATGCGAAATCAAAAGCAGCGATCGAGGACGAACTCGACCAATTGCACCGGAACCACGGACTGGATGTTGTGATCACGCGACCAGGGATCGTGATTGGCAAAGGTGGGTCGCCGTTCCACTGGGGCATCGGCATGTGGACTGGAGAAAGTTTTTGCCAAGTCTGGGGTGATGGCAACAACAAACTTCCGCTTGTGCTTGTCGAAGACGTAGCCGAAGGATTGATCGCGGCCATGCATCGCCCCAGCATCGACGGTCAATCCTTTAACTTGATCGCCGACCCAGTCTTGACTGCGAATGAATACCTACGCGAATTGCAACGCATATCGAGCATCGGGATTGACAGCAAGCCGACCATGATCTGGCA
Organism: uncultured Rhodopirellula sp.; assembly: GCA_963974855.1. GTDB lineage: Bacteria > Planctomycetota > Planctomycetia > Pirellulales > Pirellulaceae > Novipirellula. Next base: position 1,673 of record CAXBHV010000172.1, read on the forward strand.
CTTCTATTTGACCGACATGGCCAAGTGGATGGTGAAGACCGCGGTGCGTCATCCCGAACGCCGCCAACCCAGCTATCGTGACTGGGAATCAAGAACGCAAAAAGCAATCTTTGATTGCAGTCACAGCAAACAAGTTTTGGGCTGGCAACCACACAGTGATCGCAAGACTTTGATCCAGCGTGGGATCGAAGACGCCATCGAGGTTTCGATGGCGTGAATCATTGACGCGATTTAGTCAACGCTTATCGCCATAGCGGCAGTGCGGGTAACGTCGCGATTCCCGTGCTCGCTGGTGGCAATGCTCCGCTGTAGCCTTGGTTTGGTGCCGGATACAGCTCGGTGGATCGCAATCCCGCCTGGCTAGACGATCTTCGCGGGGGATCGCTGGTCATTCGGCCAAGCGACGAAGCTGCGATACGCGGCGGAGCGTAAACGGTCGTCGCCTGTGCAATTTGAGTCATCGGCGCCGAGAATGCTTCCACACGAGTGTCGGAATCCAGTGGACGTAGTCGCGACGCAATCGCCTGCTCGCGAGTCGACGGCGGCGATTGCTGTGGAGCAACACGACCAACGGCTTCATAGTCGATCTTCTGCTCGCGTTCCATTCGCACTAATCGCTGAGGCACGTTCACCGTGCGTGTCTCGGCGACCCACTCGGTACGCGTGTTGGTGCGGTGCACCACTTCGTTGCGACTTTCCCAACGTGTTTGCGGAACATGATGGTAGGCCACGGTGGGTTGGCGGAATGGATTCCAACGCCCTTCCAAACGGGGCTGCCATTCGTACTGGACCACTGGCGTGTAAACGGTTCGCGCCTCGGGTTTTGTTTCCGTCACCGTTTGCGGGCGATAAACCGTCTGCTCGCGCTGTTCTGTTTTTGTTTCCACGACTGGACGTTCGATCGTTTTGGTGACTTGACGATAAACGATGCCCGTTTGCGGATCGGTGTAGTAGCCTGGAGACGATTGTGCCGGCGTCGTAGACTGACCGTGAACGGTCGAGTGCGTTGCGCAACTGAATACTGCGATCGTCGAAAACGTTGCACAAAGATGAGCAACTGGTTGGACGAACCGCGAGCAAGCTCGCGACTTCATGGCAATCCTCCGCCGTGTTCGGAAACAAGAAAAGAACGAAATTTCGTTAACCAACCTGAGGCAGCAATTTGCTGATTTCGTGCATCCATGCACCAGGTCTGCTTGCCTTAGTTTCGGAAACTCAAAGCATCAATGCTGAGCCTAATCAAATGATTGATCAAAATTTACTCTCCATGCTTCGCTGCGTACTCAGCGGCACGCCCCTACGGCCTGCGGAACCGTCGTTTGTCGAAAAAATCAACGAATTAATCAAGCGAGGCGAGCTTCGTGACCGCCAAGATCAACGAATCAGCGAGGGGATTGAGGAGGGCCTGATCAGCGAAACGGGCGGTTTGATGTACCCCGTTCGCAATGGGATCGTCTGCATGGTCGCCGATGAGGCGATTGTGTTGCCAGCAAACATAGAAAGCTAGCAACGACGATCAAAATCCCGACGCTTCGGATTTGCGAACATGGGTTAGCGAACAAGATGTGATGCGTCTTTTGGCACACGACTCACCAGTCGGGGCTGTCGTCGCCGCGTGGGTCGCCACACCATTTTGCCAAAGCGGCGACGGTAGCATCGCGTTCACTTGCACTGGTCCACAACGAGTCATCAACATCCAACCGGACTTCGTAGTCCCCTTCGTGCATGCAATCTGGTTCGCCACAAAAGTGCGGAATCTCGCTGACCCAAACGATTCGGTAAAGCGGGACGTGTTTGTCGTCAACTTTGATAATTGGTGAGTCCATCTTTGTTACTTCTGGCGAGGTTTCGTTGTCAAACGCAGCGACGAGTGTTGTTTGCTTTCGCCCTGCGAAAACAAAACGGGGGGTGGTCATTTCGTGACAGGGGAATACGTACGAGCGAGTTTGGCGTTTAGTCAGCCGCAAGTTCGCGACTGCGACGTGCCGAGGCAGCCACAGCATCGATTAGTGTCCCTCTAAGTCCATTTTGCTCCAGGACTTGCACCGCGGCAATCGTTGTCCCTGCCGGACTGGTGACTGAATCCTTCAATTCCCCGGGATGACGTCCGGTTTCTGCGATCATGTGGGCAGTGCCCAACACGGTCTGGGTCGCCAATTTCATGGCCAACGGGCGAGGCAAGCCTGCCAAAACACCGCCATCAGCCAGCGCTTCGATGATTAAACAGACGTAGGCTGGCCCCGAACCACTCAGCCCGGTAACCCCGTCCATTTGTGATTCGAGTACCGGAACAGCCATTCCCACGCTGGAAAGCAACTGAGTCATCCAGGCGTTGTCGTCTTCGGACACATCGGCAGCCCCGCAAAACGCGCAAACGCCTTGGCCAACCAAACAGGGGGTATTCGGCATCACGCGAACGACGCGTTGATGACCGATCCAACCGCACAGCGACTTGAGCATCACCCCGGCGGCAACGGAAATAACGAGTTTTCCATCCCAAGACACGTCTGATTGCTGGGCTACATTGGCAATAACCTTGGGTTTGATGGCCAACATGACTGCATCAGCCTGTTTTACGGCTGCTGTGAGGTTATCACCAACGGATACATTGGGTCGATTGTCGTTCCACCATTGTCGACTGCCCACATTATGGTCGACAATCACCACATCCGAATCGTGGATCACTTGGTTATCGAGCATCCCACACACGAGAGCTCGGCCCATTTGGCCGCCACCGACGACGGCTAAACGTTGTTTTTTCATTATTTTCCTTAACTAGACCCACTGTTTTGCCGTTTGCCGGCCATCTCAATTGACCCTCTGGGTGGCCGCATCTAAATTGATCGGTTTTTCCGTCCGCGGAAAGGCCACCAAAATCAGTTCAAATTCAAATCCAACAGACAAGAAGCGAGCGGAAGTGCCTGATTCGATCAAAAATGTCGACCACATTGGCGACTTTACCTTGGATGAAGCGATCTCCAAAGCGAACACCCTGATCGAAGCGATGGGTTGGATTCGTCAATTCCGAGGAAAAACGACGGTTATCAAGCTCGGCGGCAGCATTCTGGATGATCCTCACGAGCTGATGCACATTCTGCTGGACGTGATTTTCATGGAATCGGTCGGGATGAAGCCGGTTTTGGTGCATGGCGGAGGCAAGGCAATCAACCGCGAATTGGCTGAATCCGGGATCGCGCCCAATTTTGTTCGTGGCCGACGTGTTACCGACCTGCCCACGCTAGCTGCCGTCGAAAAAGTGCTGGCAGGAGATCTGAACGTTTTCTTGACTCAAGAAATTGAGCGTTTGGGCGGTAGAGCAATGAATTTGTCGTTTAAAACCACAAACGTCCTGTTTGGGCAAAAACTGATCGATCAGCCGGACGAAGACCTTGGGTTTGTCGGCGAAGTCACCCGTGTCGATCGAAATGTCATCGAAGGCTTGTCGTATACCGACCAAGTTCCCGTGATCCCATCGATGTGCGAGGGAGAGGACGGCCAGCACTACAACGTCAATGCTGACACTGCGGCAATGGCGGTCGCTCAAGCTCTCGGGGCAGACAAACTTGTCTTCTTATCCGACGTCAACGGCGTCCGACGCGATAAAGATGATCCCGACACGATCATTCATTCGCTCTCATCCGCCGAAGCACGCGAATTGATCGAAACCGGCGTCATCAACTCGGGAATGATTCCGAAAGTCGAAGCGTGTTTGGAAACGCTTGGACGTGGTGTGAAGAAGGTGCACATCATTGATGGTAGACTGCGTCACTCGTTGCTGCTCGAAATCTTCACGACGAAGGGTGTGGGAACCGAAATACATCCATAAGAGGGTTTGGTTTGACGAGTCATGGCATTGATCGCCGCGTCAAACGACAGCCAATCGATCGTTCATCCCATTTTTCTAAGCTCATCAGACGGAAGCCCGCCCCGGGATTGGACGGGTTGGCCGTCGTTTTTTGTTTTTCACGTCTCTTCAAAGCATCCTCTCATGAGCGAATCGGTAGATCCAGACGAAGTGACGCCCGACGAGTCCAGCGAAGTCTCGCCCCTAGCTTCGAGCGAGCAGGTTACAGAATCTGGCGAACTGGTTGCCGAAATTGGCGAACCGGCAGCCACATCCGTCGAGTCGATCGAGCCGATGGAAGAGACCAGGATTCGCGAAGAAATCGCTGTTATCGGCGTGGCACCCGCATGGTCTGCGCGGCGGTCGCATGTCGAAGGGATTCGCTGCCAAGACGACGCAGGACATCCATGGCTCGATGCGCTCGCCGGGCGCGCCAGTGCCGTTGGGCTGGGCTGCGAAGCGATTGGCGATGCCGTCCGGCAAACTGCCGATGCGTACTTAGGCGATGCCTCGGCGATGTCGGAGATCGAAGATGACGAACAGCTCGAAATCGCGTCGGCGTTTCAGCAGATGCTGGAAACCACAGGCAACGCAAATTCAATTAGCGCCGATTCGTTCCTGCTTTTCCCCGACGCCGATCTCGCCATTGAAGCGATGATTACGTTTGCCAGAAAACGCAATTCGGAAACGAGCTACCGAACAATTGCAATCGCGGGATCGGATCATGGTCGCACGGCGTTGTGCCGTTCGATAAGTGGCCAGCCGCAATTGCACCAAGGATTTGGTCCGATGGTTGCGGGGTTTGATCATGTCAAACCCAACGATTTAAAGGCACTCGAATCGGCAATCGATGAATCCACTGCCGCCGTGCTGCTTTCGCCGGTGGACCTTAGCGACTCTGCTCGTCCGATTGACGGCGACTATTTGGGCGGCGTGCGTCGGGTTTGCGATCAACGCGATTTGATGCTGTTGATTGACGAATCGCGATTGTGTTTCGGAGCAACCGGTTCCTGCTTTTCCTACTCGTCGCTCAGTGACATCTCCGTCGATGGGATTGTGGTCGCTGGCGGATTGTTTGCCGGTTTGCCCGGCGGCATGCTGATTGCCTCGCAGCGACTGACCGGACGTCCGATTATGCAGTCGGCAAACTGTCCGCTGCAGCGGAATGTCGTATTGGCGATGCTTAGTGAACTTTCTCGTCTTGGATTGCCTCTTTCCGTTAGCGATTTGGCTCAAACTTTTGCCGTTTCCATGGCGGAAGCGATAGCCGGTTTTGAATTTATCCGAGACATTCACGCGACCGGTTTGACGATCGGCATCGAAACCGACTTGGCGGCTGCAGAGATCGTGAACATGGCTGCCCGAAACGGGCTTCGCATTGAACCGGCCGGCGAAACAGCAGTACGATTACAACCGCCACTCAACCTAAGTTCCGAAGACGGTGATTCGCTGCTAGGTTTGCTGCTAGAAACCATGCGAGCGATGGAGCAACATTCGGCGGAATTATCCACCTGACCTTGCTTTTTCCGACACCGCCTGAACGACTGATTATTCTACTACGAAATTAAACACAACGATGAGGCCGTTGCCACGCAACACCTACTAAGTCTATTCGATATCGAAGTTGACGATTTACGAAGCATCCTCGCAACATCGCTCTCGCTAAAACAGCGTTTGGCTGCGGGGGATCGTCCATCGATCTTAGACCGTCATGTGATCGCGTTATTGTTTCAAAAACCGAGTTTGCGAACACGCGTCAGCTTTGAAACAGGCATGGCCCAACTCGGAGGCAGCAGCCTGTTCCTTGGCGAGGATGTAGGTTGGGGAAAACGCGAATCACCATCCGACTTCACCAAAGTGCTCGGACAATTTGTCGACGCCGTCGTGTGTCGTGCCAAGAAGCACGAGCATGTCCAGCTGCTGGCCAGCTTTAATGCGATGCCGGTGATTAACGGTTTGACCGACCTATGCCATCCCTGCCAAGCCATGGCCGACGTGTTAACCGTACGAGAATCGCTGGGCGGATACAAAAACAAACACATCGTGTTTGTCGGTGACGGCAATAACGTGGCTCAATCGGTTGCCCTCTGTACCGCAATGCTCGAGATGCGTTTCACGCTGGCGTGCCCGGCGGGTTACGAAATGGATGCCGATTGGCTTACTCGGATCGAGGCGCGTTATCCCAAGGCTCGGATCGAAACCGTCTCGGATCCGCACAAAGCGGTGGTCGATGCCGATGCGATTTACACGGACGTTTGGACTAGTATGGGGCAAGAAGCCGAGATGGCGGCCCGCCGCGCCGCGTTCGCTAATTTCCAAGTCAATGAAAAATTGATGGCCGCCGCCCCACGCCACGCTCGAGTGCTACACTGCTTGCCAGCCGTGCGAGGCCAGGAGATCACCGACGGAGTCATCGACAGCGACCAAAGTGATGTCATCCGCCAAGCAGGCAATCGAATGCATGCTCAAAAAGGCTTGCTTGTTTGGCTGCTCAATCGCAAGTGGATCGATGACAATATCAACGAAGACCAAGCAAAATAGCGACGGGATCCAACGAGGATGAACATGCGGAATGAAGGCTCGTCAAGCGAGTTAGCACGACGGGACAAACGGCATGTATTGAGTATCCTGGTCCCGAGCTACAACGAAGAAGCCACACTCGAAAAATGTATTGACCGAGTTCGTGCGATTGAAAGCGACACGCTTGGGCTCGAGATTATCATTATCGACGACTGCTCCGAGAATCGTGGTCGCGAGATTGCGGAGCAGCTGGATGCCAAATTTGACAACGTCCATGTCTTGTTCCATTCGGTTAACCAAGGCAAGGGCGCAGCGATCCATACCGGCATCAAAGCCGCAACCGGTGACTTTGTTGCCATCCAAGATGCCGATCTTGAATACAACCCCGAAGATCTGCTGCGGTTGGTCGTGCCGCTGATCGAAGACGAAGCCGAAGTGGCGATCGGTTCGCGGTTTCTCTCGCATGGCACGCATCGGGTGCTCTATTTTTGGCACACGATGGGGAATCGGTTCTTAACGTTCTTGTCGAACATGTTTACCGACCTGAACCTAACCGACATGGAAACGTGTTACAAAGTCTTTCGACGCGACTTGATCCAGCAGCTGGATTTAAAAGAGAAACGATTTGGCTTTGAACCCGAAGTGGTTGCCGCAGTGGCCCAGCGACGTGTTCGAATCGTCGAAATGGGCGTCTCGTACATGGGACGCACCTACGCCGAAGGCAAAAAGATCGGCGTGCGTGATGGGCTTCGTGCGCTGTACTGCATCGTGCGATACAACGCACACAGTCTGCCTGCGCCCTTGCATTTCCTGCTTTACTTGATTGTCGGCAGCCTGTGTGCGATTGCAAAC
>CAXBHV010000173.1:0-8862 GCA_963974855.1 uncultured Rhodopirellula sp.
CAATTTTTTCGTCCATCTCGATCGTTAACTGCCACAACCCTAGCTTGTCCTCGATCGGTTCCCAGATCGTATCGCCGAGGTAAAAATTCCAATCGTTTTGCTTGACGTACACGATCCCGTCAAACGGGGGCCTTTTCTTGCCCTCGGCATCCAGGATTCCTGGGTGGTCGATGCAATAACGCAACGATTGGTTCTTGGCGTTTTTTATGTTGACGACAAAGCCAAATTCGACGCCCACCTCGGCTCGCACGGAGGTGGTTGATTTGCAAAACCGCGGAAGCTCTTTTGAGTCGGCATCCCATTGGGTGTAGATACCAAACGTACGCATCCGGATCTCAGGTTTTCGTTTCGCCATAGAAAAGGTGGGAGAGGGAGAGCGTGTCGGCGTCAGTATTTGGGTTCGGATCATACCTGGTGATTTGCTCAGTGGCGCCCCCTGAGATGATTTCTTACGCTATAAATACAAGCAGTTTTCGCCCATCGGATTGCTGCGATGCCGGACGGTTTCCTACAAAGCTCGTTGGTCGAAATACAAGCCGCAAAACATTTCTTATCGATTTTGCCAGAGTACTCTCATGACCCTTAATATGCACTGCCAATGCGGAAAGCAATTGGCGATTCCTGAAACCTACGCCGGAAAACGAGTCAAATGCCCCTCGTGTGCGGCGGTACTGCAAGTTCCCGCGTTGCCCGAGCCGATCGATGTAGTCGAGGATGCGCCGGTCAGTGCGTTTCCGGTCGCTGCAGCCCCTCGGAACATGTCGCAACCAGGTTACGGTGGGGGCGGCGGTGGCGGCAATCGTCGTAGCCATGAAGTGGACTACGAGATCGTTGGCAATGACATGCAAATGGTGATCGTTGAATTGGATCCAGGCGAAACCGTGATCGCCGAAGCCGGTGCGATGACGTACATGGAAGAAGGCATCCAGTTCGAGGCCAAGATGGGTGACGGTTCGGCACCGGACACCGGTTTCTTTGGCAAAATGATGAGCGTCGGTAAACGAGCCATGACGGGCGAATCGCTGTTCATGACCCACTTTACCCACACCGGTGCGGGCAAGAGTCACGTTGCGTTTGCGGCACCCTATCCCGGCAAAATCATTCCCATCGACCTCGCGTCGATCGCTGGCAACGATTTGATTTGTCAAAAGGATGCGTTTTTGTGCGCCGCATTTGGAACCCAGGTCACCATCGCCTTTAACAAGAAAATTGGAACCGGCTTGTTTGGCGGCGAAGGTTTTATTATGCAAAAACTCGTCGGTGACGGGTTGGCATTTATCCATGCCGGTGGCACGATCATCGAACGTGAACTGCACGGTGAGACGCTGCGTGTAGACACCGGATGTTTGGTCGCGTTTGAACCGCACATTGAATACAACATCGAACGTGCGGGGAACTTGAAAAGCATGTTCCTCGGCGGCGAAGGATTGTTCCTGGCCACGCTGCGGGGGCACGGGCGGGTGTGGTTGCAAAGTTTGCCGATGCGACGATTGTCCGAACGCATTGTTGCCAACGCAGGTCCGTCCGGAAAAGGCGAAGGTTCTATCCTCGGCTCGCTCGGCAATCTGTTGGACGGAGACTGAGCGTCCGCGTTGTTATGCCAAAATTAGATATTCGTTTGCGAACTGTCGCCTCGCTGATCAACCCACAGGGCGACGCGTCCGTTGTCCATGGAGACATCGGTTCGGATCACGGTGGGTTGTTGGTGTCGCTACTGCGAAGCAAGCGGATTGCACAAGGGATTGCGGTCGAGAATAAATCGCAGCCGTTCGACAATTCGTGCCGAGCACTGCAAGGGTTGTGCGCCGAAGTCCGCTTTGGGGATGGGTTGGCCGTGATCCAGCCGGGCGAGTTGACCAGTTTGAGTATCTGTGGCATGGGCGCCGAAAGTATGGTCAAGATCCTCGAAGCGTTCCCTGATCGCGTTCCTGATCACGTTGTGCTGCAGCCCAATCGCCAACATGAACTCGTCCGTGGTTGGGGATTGCGGAACGGCTTTCGTTTGAACGAAGAACAGATCGCGTGGGGACACTGGCCCTATGCCGTGATTTCGTTGCAACGAGCGAAAGTATCCGAGTTTGATGCTTCAACGCCAAACGATCCCGCCTATGACGATGTCGATTTGGATGCCGCGTTGTTGTTTGGGCCGTTGATTCTGAAGCGGTGGGAGCCCAAGTTCGCAGACCGGCTTCACCAGGAGCAAGCCTACCTGCAAGGGCTGACTCAATTGCGTGGCGACTACGAACACCGGTTGCATCAGATTCAAAAGGTGCTGGCAGTGCATGCGGCTCGCTAAGCAGGTAGGCAGGAATCGTGGAGTGAAGCATTTCGTAGCGGAACTCGTCAAGAGTTTCGGGGGGACGCGTCATGGAACGAAAGTCTTGACGGCGTGTTGATTTAATGAGCCGCGACGCGTAAGCGGCCGGGTCCCACGCACTACCCGGTGCCTTACGGCCCACGGTTCCCCCCCGTTCCGACCCTCCAAATCGCTCTGGACGCCGCGCGCTCGAATAGGCGAAAAGATGCCAAACGCTTCCATTTCTTTTGGATGTTCTATTGCATCATGTCGGAATCCATCCCCAACAAATACGCATCAATCCGTGATGGATTCGCTGCAATTCGCGAGCTGATCATTGTGTTGGCGATGCTGGCACTGCTATTCGCCCCGGCGACCATTCGTGAAATTCTAAGTGATGCCGGCATTCGTTCGTTTGCGGGGGTCGAGTTTGATGAAGAAACTCTGGATGAAGTCGAGTCGGCTCATTCACGCGTCGCTGAACTTGAACAACAACTTGCCGTCGCCCAGCAACAACTTACCAGCATTTCGCAATCGAGCGCCGTTCGCGCCGACCCACGTTTTGGTACGGTCTCGAAAATGATCGCGGAAGCTCAACAATACGCCTCCGAAACCGAAGACGATTTGCGTGAGGCCAAGGACAAGCATATGGAGCTTTGGAAGCGGGCCGGCCGACCGGCTCGCAGTCATCATTCCTCGGTGACTGCCGAAGAGGAGCGTCCCGCAGAGCAGCAAGCCCTGCTATCGCCCAGCGAATTGCTCTCTCGCTGAGCTAAGTTCACCGCGACGACTGTGATTCAATTGCGTCGTACGCGTGTTATACTTGCAGCATGAAATCTCCTACCTCCGCGACATTGCCCACCTTCGTTGCCCCCAAAACGCTGGCCGCTGCAATGCTGACCCCTGCGATGTTGGTCCTGGGGGTCTGTATGATCACATGTTTTGCCCCGGCCACTCTGGATGCCGAGGACTGGTATCGATGGCGAGGTCCGGAGCTAAACGGCATTTCGAGCGAAACCGATTGGCAGTCCGAATGGCCGACCGGCAAGATGCCGATTGCATGGACGATCGACGTCGGAACGGGGTTTTCCTCGGTCGTGGTCCAAGACAATCGAGCTTACACGCTCGGCCATGTCGACGACCATGACGTGGTCTATTGCATCGACGTTACGGACGGCCACGTCATTTGGAAGCATGCCTACCCGGCGTCCCTGGATGCTCGCGACTTCGAAGGCGGTCCCACCACCACGCCGACCATCGATGGTGACCGTGTGTATGTCCTCAGCCGCGCGGGTGAACTATTCTGTTTCGACAACAAGTCAGGCGAAGTCTGCTGGCAAAAACAGATCGCGGACGTCGCAGAGGTTCGTCTTCCCGGTTGGGGATTTGCCGCCGCGCCGCTTGTTGTGGGTGACAAACTTGTGCTCACCCTAGGTGAATCAGGAGCGGTCGTTAACAAACATGACGGCTCTTTGGTCTGGACTTCGGCGGACCGCGAGTGCGGCTACGCGTCTCCGGTTCAGATCCCAAACAGCAACACATTCGTATTCCCCTCAGGTCGTGCCTTTGCCGGTGTCGATTTGGATACGGGGGAACCGCAATGGTCACTTCGCTGGTTGACCAGTTTTGGTTGCAACGCCGCCGACCCGATCATTCACGATGGCAAGATGTTCCTTTGCTCGGGATACAATCGCGGCGCGGCGTTGTTCAAATTGACCGACGGCGAACCCGAGTTGATTTGGAAGAATAAAAACATGCTGAATCAACTGCATGGCTCGCTACTGCACGATGGGCATTTGTACGGGATCGATGGCGATATGGAGGCCGGTGCCCGGCTGACCTGTTTGAACTGGGAAACCGGCGAAGTGGTGTGGTCCGAAGACGAGTTAAAGCCAGGCGGACTGAGTCTGGCGGACGGCAAACTGATGCTGTTGACCGAAGCGGGCGAATTGGTCTTCGCCGCAGCATCGCCGGCAGGATTCAGCGAGATTTCGCGAGCGAAAGTGCTCGACGGCAAATGCTGGACAGTCCCTGTGTTATCATCAGGACGCGTTTTTTGCCGATCGATCCAGGGCCAGGTCGCTTGCGTCGATCTCCGCGATTAAGATAAGCAGCTCGGTAGGAGTCGTTCCATACAATGACCTGAGCCGCGGGCCGTAAGGCACCGGGTAATGCGTGGAACCCGGCCGCTTACGCGTCACGGCTCACTAAATCAACAGTCCGCTAGCGCCGTCGGCTTACCGAATAACCTGCTTAGAAGCCTCGCCCTTCCTTTCCCCAACCAAGGACCACCACTCGATGTCTCTTGATCGACGTGCCTTTATCGCTTCCAGCGTTGCCGCTTCGACGTTGGCAGCCGTCCCCCAAATTCATGCGGCATCGAAGGACAAAAAGTATCGCACCGCGCTGATCGGATCGGGTTGGTGGGGCATGAACATTTTGCGAGAGGCGATGGCGTCGGGACAAACCAAAGTCGTCGCGCTCTGCGATGTCGATCAAGACAAATTGGAACTCGCAGCCGAAGAGGTCAACGATCTTTCGGGCGAAGAACCGAAGCTGTACGTGGATTTTCGCGAGCTGTTCGAAAAGGAAGAGATTGAGATTGCGATCATCGCGACTCCGGATCATTGGCACGCTCTGAATACGTTGGCGGCGATCGATGCAGGGGCTCATATCTTTATCGAAAAACCGACCGGGCATACGATCGGAGAAAGCCAAGCGATTTTGAAGGCTTCGCGCGCAGCCGATCGTATTGTCCAAGTGGGACTGCACCGCCGGATTGGACCGCACCACGTTTCAGGAATGAAATTCTTGAAAGACGGCGGGGCCGGAGACATCGGTCTGGTGCGAATGTTTGTTCACAGCCGCGGCGGCGCGGAAACACCGACCAAAAACAGTGCTCCGCCGGAGACACTTGATTGGGATATGTATTGTGGCCCGGCGCCACTGCGTCCTTACAACCGCAAAATCCATCCAGGCGGTTTTCGCCAATATCTCGACTTCGCTAACGGTACGCTCGGCGATTGGGGCGTGCATTGGTTAGACCAAATGTTGTGGTGGTGTGATCAGCAGTCACCCAAAAGCGTTCATTCCACCGGCGGTCGTCCGGTTCGTGGCGAAGCCGTATTGAACGAGGACGTGCAAACCACGGACGCTCCCGATTCGCAAATCGCGACCTACCAGTTCGACGATTTCACCGCGATTTGGGAACATCGCCAATTCGGAGGTGCCGGTCCAGAAAAATCGACCGTGGGATGCAATTTCTACGGCAGCAAGGGAACGTTCCACATGGGTTGGCGTGACGGCTGGACTTTCTATCCCGATGATTCCCGCAAACCCGTGGTGCATGAAGACCATCAGCTGCAAGAACCTGACGGGCACAATTTGAAATTGTTATGGGCCGACTTTTTGCAATCGATCGAATCGGGGCGTCGACCGACTGCGGATATCGAAATCGGTCATCAAGCGACTACGCTCAGTCTGCTGGGAATGTTGTCGCTAAAACTCGGACGCAGCGTGCGTTGGGACGGCGACGCCCAACGCATCATTGGCGATGACGAAGCCAACGGACTTCTAAAACGAAAATACCGAGCTCCGTGGACCTATCCTGAGATTGGTTAAATGCGACTTTCGACATTCCCAACCGTCCTACGATCCGCGTTGCTGCTTTTCGTTTCTCCACTTCTCGTCATGGGGCCGACGTATTGCTGGGCACAGCAAAACGCTGAGCCCAAAATCGATTTCGACCGCGATGTTGCACCGATTTTCGTGTCCCATTGCCTCGAGTGTCACGCGGGTGATGAAGCCGAGGGAGGCTTGTCGCTTATCGATGTAAAAATGGCGATGTCGGAATCCGACAGTGGCTTCGCGATCCTCCCACACGACCGGAGCAACAGCGTATTGTGGCAGCGAGTTGACGCCGACGAGATGCCGCCCAAACATCCGCTCGCCGCGGAAGAAAAACGCACGCTAAAACAATGGATCGATGAAGGAGCAGCGTGGGGCACCAGCCCGATCGACCCGTATGCGACGTCGACGTCCACTCGCGCGGGACGCGATTGGTGGTCGCTGCAACCGCTTTCCGAGCAGACGGTCCCTGCGGTTGCGAATGACGAATGGTCTCGCAACGCGATTGATGCTTTTGTCTTGAAACGTTTGCAGGATGCGAATCTGACGCCTGCATCCGAAGCCGATCCTCGCACGCTGATTCGGCGCGTCTACTTTGATCTTGTCGGGCTTCCGCCGACACCGGAACAAGTCGCTGCGTTTGTTTTGGATCCATCTGATGCCGCCTACGAAAATGCCGTCGCCGATCTACTGGCATCCGAGCACTATGGCCAGCGATGGGGGCGACATTGGTTGGACGTGGTGCGGTTCGGTGAAAGCGATGGCTTCGAGCGAAACGCGGCACGCAATAATGCCTGGCACTATCGTGATTGGGTGATCGAGTCGCTCAACGCCGACATGCCCTACGACGAATTTGTGCGTCAGCAACTGATCGGAGATCAAATCACCGGCGGGATCGAGGGAGCCGCAGCGACTGGATTTTGGGTTGCCGGAGTACATAACACTGTCATCGGCGGTAGCCCGCGGATGCGTGAATTGGCACGGCAAGACGAGATCGAAGAGGTGCTGGGCACGCTGAGCCAGAGCTTTCTTGGACTGACTGTCCACTGTGCGCGATGTCATGACCACAAATTTGATCCGATTTCTCAGGAAGAGTATTACCAAATGGCGTCCTCGGTCTCGGGGCTCGGCTTTGGTGAACGAGTCGAACAAGCGTCCGAGGATCGAGACCGATTGGACGAACTGACATCCAAACTCGCCTCGCTACAGCATGAATTATCAGCGATCGATCAAACGTCACGTCGTGCGATCCTTGCCGATCGCAGCGGAGGGAAAACCGCACTCACCAAGCCTTTACCAGCGTTGGCGCGGTGGGAATTTGACGATGATTTTTCGGACAGCATTGGCAATTTACATGGCACTTCGATTGGAAACGCCAAAGTCGAATCAGGCATGTTGATTCTGGACGGGCAAAGTTTTGTTCAGACGCCAGCCATTGCGACGACGATTAACGAAAAAACACTCGAAGCCTGGGTGCAATTGGAAACGTTGGACCAATCCGGCGGCGCGGCGTTCTCGTTGCAGAGACCGGATGGCGGCATTTTTGACGCGATTGTTTTTGGCGAGAAAGATCCGAAACAATGGATGGCGGGCAGCAACGGTTTTGCGCGAACGGAATCCTTTGCGGCAACTCAAGAAGCCGATGCGGTGACGCGTCCTGTGCACATTGCGGTGGTCTATCAATCGGACGGAACGATCGTCGCCTATCGAGACGGGGTTGCTTACGGAACGTCGATTCGAAAATCGCCTTTGCAAACCTACGAGGCGGGGCAAGCTCAGATTTTGTTCGGGCTGAGGCATAAGCCCGCCGGTGGAAATCGATTCTTGCGTGCCAAATTGCATCGCGCTGCGTTCTACGACCGCGCGTTGTCGGCCGAGGAAATCCAAAGGTCCTCAAAAACGTTTGCCGATCATGTTACCGAACAGCAGATCGCGGCATCACTAAGTCCGGCCGAACGCGACCATCGTACATCATTGCAGAACGCCATTTCAAATACGCGAGCGGCAATCGAGCAGCACACTGCCGAGTGTCAGGCCAAAATCTATACGCTAACGCCGGGGCCTGACGCAACCACACATGTACTAGTGCGTGGTGATCCCGCCAATGTCGGTGACGTTGTGGCGCCCGCAGGATTGCGGGCCGTGGCGGGAATCTCGGGCGATTTCGATTTGGCTGTGGATGCCCCCGAAGCCGAGCGTCGCCGCAAACTCGCCGACTGGGTCACCAGCGATGCCAACCCGCTACTAGCTCGCGTGATGGTCAACCGCATTTGGCATTATCATTTCGGCATTGGCGTTGTCGATACACCCAACGATCTCGGTTTTAACGGCGGCCGACCGACGCATCCCGAACTGCTTGAGTATCTAGCCTGGCAATTTCGCGCCGACGACTATCGGATGAAATCATTGCATCATGCGATTGTGACCTCGAAAACTTATCGACAAGCTTCGCACGGTCTTGCACCGGACCAATACGCCGAGGGGCGAGCGAGCGACGCAAATAACCGCTTGTTGTGGAGAGGTGCGACACGTCGGCTCGAGGCGGAAGTGATCCGAGATGCCATGCTGGCGGTCAGCGGAAAATTGGACGCCGCCGCAGGCGGACCTAGTTTCATCGATGTCTCAGTAACTGAAAACAACGGGACGACCTACTACGAACCGCTCGACACCAACGACGAAGCATTTTGGCGACGAACGGTTTACCGTTTTAATCCGCGTGGTGGACGAAGCGCGTTGCTCGATACATTTGATTGTCCCGATTCCGCATCCACGGCACCCCGTCGCGCCGTGACGACAACGCCGCTTCAGGCACTGAGTCTCTTGAACAACTCGTTTGTGTTACAGATGGCCGATGCAATGGCGGAACGAGTTCGATCCGAATTTCAGAATGACATTCGTAGGCAAGTGACGCGAGCATGGCAATTGGCGATCTCGCGTGA
>CAXBHV010000174.1:0-8840 GCA_963974855.1 uncultured Rhodopirellula sp.
AACTCACTCGATTTTTGGCGAAGATTTATTAGTCGCTGCAAAAATGATGCTCAACGATCATTGGATTAGGTACGAAGCCGAAGCGACCGTTTTCCATTCCCACAACTACTCACTTGCGGAAGAGTTCCGACGATACTTTGACATCGGTGTCATGCGGACGAGTCAAGATTCAATAATCTCTCAACTTGGTGCCGATCAATCACAAGCCGTCAAACTTATCATGGGCGAGATCAAACATTTGGCGAAACGCTATCCGTATCTCGTGCCCGTTTCGGTTGCACGCGCAGGCGTGCGGTTTGTTTCTTACAATCTCGGAAAACGCTATTCGAGACTACCGGTCTCCGTTTGCCAACGTCTCAGTTTTTGCCCTAGCTATTGGCGAGCGGATAAGCCAGGAACGCAGAATGGGAAATAATGTGACTGTAATTGTGGCGGTGCAGACGAGGACAACAAGCACGATTGTTTTCAACAATGCATAAACAGGATCCGACGGAACCGAAATCTGCGAATCAGCGAACCAACATACCGGAATGCACAATAAGAATCCGCCACAGAACCGAAACCAATCCAACAATGAACACTCAATCGTCCGCATCGCAGCGCCCACACTGAGGGGCAGCAGAAGCAAATTCGCCACTGCATAACAAACGACTACTGCGTCAATCGTGCCAAATGCGATGCCAATCGCAAAACTAACGAGCGTAACAGCGGTCTGAAAAACACCGATCTTAAAAAACAGCCCAGTGCGACCGCTAATTTGATAACACAATCCAACGGGATTCACGAGCGATTGCAGCAAACCAACCGGTATCAAAACAAACATCAAGTCTCCGACACGCCGCCAATCCTCGCCCAATATCAGATCAATGAAACTGTAACGCCGAAGCCAAATGACTAACATCGGCACCGTGGTAATCATGCCGATGCCAATGAAGACTTTACTGATCCCAGCCTTTAGCTGTTTTGGATTGTCTTGCAGCGGCGAAAGGTACGGCAGAGCAACGGTATGTGCGATCGCGTTGATCTGTGCGATCGGCAGCATCATGATCCGATACGCGACCGAGTAGATTCCCAGCGGTGCGGCGCCCAGGAACCGTCCGACTAGCATTGTGTCCGCATTTCGAGCCCAGAAGTTAATCGTTGAGAATCCGAGCAACCCTCGTGAATAGTGCCAAATCGTCTTGGCATTGCCGCGATCAAAAAGAATCGGAGGAATCCCCGTGGCAAAGAAACTGCCAATGCAAATAAGTAGCGCTGCGCCAAATGTCGGCCCAATAAATGCCCACAGTTCGAAGCCTTGGTAAAGCATGAACACTGTGGCGCCGAGCTGCACGAGGCTGCCGAACGTGTCGATCAAAAATATCGATCCAAAACGACGCTCCCTACGCAACTTGGCTTGCAGAAAACCGATCAGTGTCAGCGGGACGATTGCCGCAGCAGAAACACCAAACTCTAACCAATAAGCCTGATAGCCCAAAAGCGTAGCCAACGGGAATGCAAGTAAACCCGTAAGCATTCCAATCGCAATCGCTAATCCAACGCAAAGAGTGAATGCGGTTGAGTAAATGCGTTCGGAGAGTTCCTTTTCTCGTATAACGAACACGGAAATACCGCTGTCCGCGAGCATGACACCGAACTGAATCACGAGGTAAATCAGAGCCCAGATGCCTACCAGTTCTTTGCCTAGCATGCGTGCGGCGATCACCATAATCAGGACAAGCACCGCTTGGCGAATCAGTTTTGATCCGGCAACTGCGGAAATGTCGATGATTTTTTTCACAGCAATTCTTCGTGGTGATGCTATCAATTGCTCGAGGCAGCCGACGCGCTAAGCATGTCGTGCGCACTTTTTCGTTTGCCCATCGATCTTGCCAGCGATCCAAGCGTGGCACGAGCAAGCAGAAAAGGCGAGATGGCAATCAACGTTAACCGAGTAAGCCAATCCAAGCGGTTCCAAAAAACGACATGGGGAAAAGCCGTTGGTAGTCTTGTGATACTGCTGCCACCGAGTCTCGCCCAATTGCGTTTGAGCAGAAACCATTGCGCTCGCCATCTCTGGATCGGCTTTCCCGAAAAGATGAGCTCGTAATTGACGAGCATGTCTCGCATCAGTGCCGACTTGTCATAACTCCAATGACGCGTAGCTCCCTGCGACACATGAACCTGAAACTTGGGTGCGTAAACACAGTCTCCACGGCGACCGCAATAACCGACGAAGTACATAAACGGATACATGTTTCGGCTATCCGAATGAGAGAGATAAGACTCCACGACCCCATCGCGTTTTAACATCAAACCACTCAATTGGTGCCCAAGGGGCATCAACCGCTCCATCGCTTGGTCAGACGCCTTGATCCTCAACATGTCGAACTTTTCGAACCGAGCGGGCAGCAAGGATCCGTCAGGCAGCAATTCGCTGAATCCCGTCAGAATGACCGACGTGTTGGGATTCGTATTAATCTCATTGAGAACGAACGCTAGATATCCCTTGGGCAAAAAATCGTCGTCCCCCAAATACATCACATAATCGGACTCGGACGCTTCGAGTAACGCAATGCAGTTGGGCTCGCCGCCGATATTCTCTTGATTCGCTTCGACAACCCAAGGCACGTCACTGTTCTTTGCGGCGAATTCGCGGACTAAGTCGGCGGTTCCATCACTCGAGGCATTGTCGCGAACCCGTATTCCAACCTCGCCATTACCCTCGCTGCGGATCAGTCCGACAAGCGCTTCGAGGTTTTGAAGCAAAACCTCCGCACGCTGGTAAGTGGGGATCAAGATTTCTAGGCGTACGCTGCTGCTCATTGGACAACTTTATCCCAAAACCTCTAAATCGTGCTCAAATGTGACTCGTAGGTCGTACGAAAGCCACCTTGTCATGTCAACGTCATCCACTTACCGGTAGGGGTTGCTGTCTTGACGCGATTCCCCCCTCTTTTGTATTTAGCCCATCATGCACCCCGGGGCCTTGGGATTCGATCGAGCTTTGGGAATTTGGGGAATGCTGCTAGACTCGGCGCGTTATTACCAGAAACTGCGGCGTAGAATCATCGACGATGGATGGAAAATGGAAGAGCTGAAACAGGAAATCTTGCGACTCGTTCGCCAGTATTCATCTAAAACGCATGCCGCTCAACGTCCTGGAAACGACCCTCTTCGTGACAAATTTGTTCCTGGCGAGTCCATAATTCCCTACGCGGGCCGCGTTTTCGATGAAGACGAAGTCGAAGCCGCCGTCAGCTCGACACTCGATTTCTGGCTGACGCTCGGTAAAGAAGGCGAACAATTCGAGAAGGGGCTCGCCGAATTCCTCGGGGTTCGCCGCTCGCTGGCCGTGAACTCCGGCTCGAGTGCCAATCTGGTGGCTTTGGCGGCTCTGACAAGCCACAAACTCCCTCGCGATAAACAAATTCGCCCTGGGGACGAGGTGATCACGGTCGCTGCTGGCTTTCCCACCACCGTCGCTCCCATTATCCAATGCGGCGCCACCGCTGTCTTTATCGATGCCGATCCGGTGACGGGAAACGCGAAATGCGAGCAATTGGAAGACGCCTACGTCCCTGGCAAAACCAAGGCGGTGATGATGGCTCACGCACTTGGCAACCCCTTTGACCTGAATACGACACTACAGTTTTGCCGCGACCATGACCTCTGGCTGATCGAAGACAATTGCGACGCACTGGGATGCTCGTACACCATCCCCGCCGACTCAGACCACCAGGAATTCTATCGCAAAGCCACGCGTAACGCCGACGGCAGTTTGACCAAACATACCGGCAGCTGGGGTGACCTCTCGACTCAGAGCTTTTACCCGCCTCACCATTTGACAATGGGAGAAGGGGGCGCCGTTAACATTGTCGCTCAAGCGTCGCTGAAAGTACTCGCGGAGAGTTTTCGCGACTGGGGACGCGATTGCTGGTGTGCCTCGGGGCAAGACAACACGTGTAACAAACGCTTTGCTTGGCAACTCGGTGAGCTTCCCGAAGGCTATGACCACAAGTACATCTACAGCCATCTCGGCTACAACCTAAAACCGCTCGATATCCAAGCGGCAATCGGACATCGTCAATTGCTAAAGCTGCCTGCCTTTGTGGAGGCACGAAAAGAAAATTGGCAAATCCTTCGCAAAGGACTTGCTGAGTTCGAAGATGTGATCGAGTTCTCGTTGCCCACCCATGCAACCGGATGGAATAGCGACGGCAGCTTCACCTGGGATGCTACCGGATGCAAAACCGATTGCTCATGGTTCGGTTTCAAAATGTCGGTGCGAGAAAACGCCAAGTTCACCCGCACGGATTTGGCCCGCCATTTGGACGAGCACAAAATCGGAAATCGCATGCTGTTTGGCGGTAACCTATTGCGTCAACCTGCCTTGGTCGATCTCAAGAAGAACCGACCCGAGATGATGCGTGTCGTGGGCGACATGAGCGGTGCGGACGAGATCATGAACCAAACTTTGTTCATCGGAGTCTACCCAGGACTGTCGAGCGACATGCTGGACTACATGATCGATTGCATCTCCTCGTTCACAAAGCAGGCCTGAACGCATCATGGCTGCACTGCACAGAACACTGTTGGACTCGGCAATTGAGCAATCAAGCGGTTGGGCAAACCGCCTGCAAGGACGCTCGATCCTGGTTACGGGAGCATCGGGTTTCCTGGCCTCGAGTTTGCTGGCGTTTCTCTATCAACTTGACCAAAGCTACAAGCTTGGGTTAACGCTGTACGCATCTGCTCGTCGACCGGCAACCGAGGTGCCTCTGTTTGACTTTCTCGACGTGCCAGCACCCGAAGCGTGGGAAATTGCACCGGTCGAGTCGACGACGATTCCCGATGCGGCACCACTAACGGTGGTACACACGGCGTCCTATGGATCGCCTCGAGATTACATGAGCAACCCGCTCGCCACGTACGAAAGCAACACGCACGGTCTTGCCAACCTGTTCAAAGCGAGTGCGGAAAAAGATGTTTCACAGATGGTGTACTTCAGCAGCGCGGAAATTTACGGGCAGCCGGGCGACGCCAACATTCCCACACCCGAGGATTACATAGGCGGCTTGTCCACGACGGACGCTCGATCGATCTACGGCGAATCGAAGCGAATGTCCGAGGTACTGGGCACGATCTATTCACAACAAACCAAGATCCCGCTGACGCTGATCCGTCCATGGAACTTGTACGGTCCCGGTCAGCGACCAGGCGATGGCCGCGTCCCCGTCGAGTTCGTTCGGCAAGCGATGGACGAAGGCGGAATCCGTTTGCTGAGCAACGGATCGCCACGCCGTGCGTTCTGCTATGCATGGGACGGCGTTGCACAAATTGCTCGCCTGCTCGACGGTGATGAATCATCCGGAGCATGGAATGTGGGCAACGACGAATCCGAGGTCTCGATTTTAGACACCGCCCGCTGTTGCGTCGCAAAATGCGGATTGCCCGACGACGCCCTGCAATTCGACCCCACCGCAAATGCTCCGGGAATGCAACGTTGCTGTCCCAACGTCAACAAGGTCCGCAGCAAAATGTCCGATACGCCCACTCCGTTCACGTCACTCGAAACGGGCGTCGAAACGGTTGTCCAGTGGCTACGGTTTTTGAAGGAACAACGATGAAATCGGTCCCCACAAAGTACTGTCGATTGTCGGGGGAATCGCTCGCCGACGCAGACGTGCTGTTTAACTTTGCGTCATGCCCTTTCCCAGGCATCTATCCCGACAACGAAGCGGATTCGATCCCTCTGGCGTCTCCGCTACGCGTCGTCCAGGCGAAAGAAAGCGGGTTCGTCCAACTCGCGGATCACTACGATCCATCGATGTATTCGAAGTACGCATTCGCTGGTGGTGGCGCAGCGGCCTATCGCCGAGCAAGCTGCCGATTCGTTCGACAAAGGTGCTTCGATCTTAGAAGTGGGAACCGGCGACGGCTTTCTCTTGGAGCTACTCGTCAACCAAGGCTTTCAAGATGTCAGCGGAATCGACCCCAGTCGAGCAGCCGAGAAGTCGACCTCTCCGCGGGTCACTCACGGATTCTTTCCGACCGATTTGCCCGATCCTGCGAAGAAATTCGATTTGATTGTGTGTCGGCATGTACTCGAGCATATCGACGCTCCGCAGCCCTTCGTTGATTCGATGGCGGGGGCACTCAAAGACAACGGCCAACTTTGGATCGAAGTCCCCGACTTGGACACCAATATTGAACGAGAGCTGTGGAGTAACTTTTATCAGCTGCACTGCAACTATTTCAACAACGCCACACTCGACCGGCTGTGTGCGAAATCGGGACTGCGATGCATCGGCGGCGAAGTCGTCGAGATTTTTGGCGGCTCGATCCTCCGGCGTTACGAATTAGGCAGCAGCGACGACTTACAACAGCCGATGCGTTTGACCGCGGTACCACAGCAAATTACCAAGTACATCGACCAGCTCGAAAAACTTGCCCAGCAATTACCCAGCGGATCGGTTGGCTATGGTGCGGCCGAACGAACGGCGGTCATCCTCGGACTCGGCCCTTCACTGCTCGAGCGAATTGGCTGCCTTTACGACGGCAACGACCTGCTCTCAGGTCGTTATCTGGCGGGCACGAAACTTAAAATCAAAGCTGCGAAAACGCTGTACTCGGATCCGCCCCCTGCCATCGTCCTGTTTGCACTTTCGAATCGCCGCGAGATTCTAGCGAGCTGGAAAGGAAACTTGCCCGACGACACGTTGGTGGCAATTCCAGCCGGCGATTTTTCGATCCGCCCTCTCGGAGAACTATCGTGAACGAAACACTTGCGGATTACGCGATCCGCATTCGCGCCGAGAGCCTAAAAATGGTTCATCGTGCGAAGGCCTCCCACATTGGCGGCGCCCTTTCGATGGCAGATCTGTTGGCGGTGCTGTACGGGGACACGATGAACATTGACCCTCGTGATCCCGACAAATCGGACCGCGATCGATTCATCCTCAGCAAGGGGCATTCGACCGTCGGGCTCTATGCGACGTTGGCTTTGCGTGGTTTCTTTCCAGTCTCAGAACTGGCGACCTACGGCCAAGACGGCTCGCGATTACTTGCCCACGTCAGCCACAAAGTCCCCGGAGTCGAGTTCTCAACAGGCTCGCTGGGGCACGGATTGCCATTTGCCGTCGGCAAAGCGCTGGCAGCGAAACGGCAAGGACACTCATGGCGTGTGTTCGCGATGTTAAGCGATGGCGAGCTGGATGAAGGCTCGAATTGGGAAGCCATCCTATTCGCCGCCCATCATCAACTCGACAACCTTGTCCTGATCGTTGATTACAACAAAATCCAGAGCATGGGCTCGGTCGAGGATGTCGTGCGGCTCGATCCGCTATCTGGCAAGCTTGACGCATTCAATTGGAATGTTCGCGAAATCGATGGGCATTGCGTCGACGAAATTGTCGAAGCGTTTCGACCCGCGGACAAGCCCATGCCGACTGCGGTTGTCGCAAATACGATCAAAGGCAAAGGAGTCCCGTTCATGGAAAACCAACTGCTTTGGCATTACCGCAGCCCGTCCGATGACGACCTGATCGCTCAAGCACGGCTTCACCCCGATGTCTTTTTGATCATTGGTGATCTGGGATTTTCTGTGGTCGAACCCTTTGCCGAAGAGTTTCCCGACCGTTATCTGAACGCGGGAATTGCCGAGCAAAACATGGCGGGGATGGCCGCAGGGTTAGCGTCCGAAGGCTACCGACCGTTCATCTATTCGATTGCAAATTTCCCAACGCTTCGCTGTGTCGAGCAGATTCGCAACGACATTTGTTACCACGCGATGCCCGTGACCGTTGTCGCCGTTGGTGCTGGGTTGGCCTATGGAAACCTGGGGTATTCGCACCACGCCGTGCAAGACATTGGCTGTCTTCGCGGATTGCCGAACATGGGGATCTATAGCCCCGCGGACCCAGGCGAAACACGCTACTGCTTGCGTAAACTTTTGTCTCGCTCGCATCCGTCTTACTTGCGAATCGGCAAGGCGGGCGAACCGATCTTGTACTCGGATTCCGAGGACGAGCGACTAGGACCTCTGCGACGTATCTCGGGTGCTGCGGATGCTGAAGTTGCAATCGTCGCAACCGGATCGGTCTTGGTCGAAGCCATCAATGCGTGCAAAGACAACCAAGACACTGCGGTCTATTCGTTGCCAGAAATCTCGGCAGACGAATCAGCTTTCGCACCCTTGCTTGCTCACAAACACATAATCACCACCGAGGAACATGTGAGAGCGGGCGGCATTGGCGAAATGATTGCGTCCTATTGCAGCGGACACTCGCGAGTCATTCCGCTTTGCGTCAATCGCAACACTCCGTACGGCACTGGCAATGCAAAGTATTTACGCAAGCAGCATGGCATCGATGCCGAATCGATCCAGCGAGCGATCGAAGCGTTAGCGGTGACATCCACTTGATTTGCTCGCCGTTGTGAGCCGTGGGCCGTAAGACACCGGGTAGTGCGCGGGACCCGGCCGCTCACGCGCGAGCGGCTCACTAGGTCAATAGGAAACCCTGGCTAAGTAGTTAGGCAGGAGTCTTTTAGTATATTTGCCGTTTTGGCGATCGCGGGTTGTTGATTTATTCGAAATGCAACTCGCCTTTGTGAGCCGTGGGCCGTAAGGCACCGGGTAGTGCGCGGGACCCGGCCGCTCACGCGCGAGCGGCTCACTAGGTCAATAGGAAACCCTGGCTAAGTAGTTAGGCAGGAGTCTTTTAGTATATTTGCCGTTTTGGCGATCGCGGGTTGTTGATTTATTCGAAATGCAACTCGCCTTTGTGAGCCGTGGGCCGTAAGGCACCGGGTAGTGCGCGGGACCCGGCCGCTCACGCGCGAGCGGCTCACTAGGTCAA
>CAXBHV010000175.1:0-8826 GCA_963974855.1 uncultured Rhodopirellula sp.
AACTTTGCTGAACGCTTGATCGAACGTACTGTCAGGCGAATCCAAATAAGATCCTCGCAGGGAGAATAACGATGGCCACCACCGTCGCAAACGAAAGCAAGTTACTGAAGGTAATCCTCGCAGTGTTGTTGCCGCCGCTAGCGGTATTCATGCACTCGGGACTGAGCACGCAGTTTTGGCTCAACCTCGTCCTAACCATCGTCGGTTTTTGGATCGTCGGTGTCATTCATGCTTTGATCGTTGTTCTCTAAAGAGCCCACTTGATAACCATTGCCGATCAATGCAGGCTCAACGTTGTCGACACACTACCATTGACGTAAGAGAGTGGTGGGGGCAGCGGACGGAATTCTGTGATTGCAGCGTCGAACAAAACGAGTTCACTGCACTGCGATTTACGAGATTCAGTTCGCTGCTCTTTTTTTATTGATGAACGAGTGCCTCGATATCGCACTGGTTCTGTTCTAGTGAGCCGTGACGCGTGAGCGGCCGGGTACCGCGCGGCTACCCGGTGCCTTACGGCCCACGGCCCACAACAGCGAGCGTACTACCCGGTGCCTTACGGCTCACAACTGCGAGCGCACTACCCGGTGCCTTACGGCCCGCGGCTCACAAATGCGAGTTGCATTTTGATAAAACAATAGTCCGTTAGCGGCCAAGCGGCTAACTAAATCAGCAGTCTTCGAAGTTGATGGACAGGTGACAGAAAATTGTGTAACCAAAATTCTTAACAACACAAAAGTTTTAGTAGTCCTCGGTTAGCCCCTGCCATCTCATTTTTGCTGAGTAAAATTCGTTTTTAGGTCTTGCAGCTCGCTCAAGAAATCCCCATCAAGGCACAAGTCAATATTCTCCCATGCAGCAGGAACACAAATTCAAACGTCGTGCTGCTGCCTATGGGGTGCATTTCTTTACCGCGTCAGGGATCATTCCCTCGGCACTGGCGGTTCGCGAAATTGCCTCGCCACATTGCGATCCGCGAATCGTCTTTTTGTGGTTGCTGTTGGCGACATTGATCGATGCGTTTGACGGACCATTGGCTCGAAAGTTTCATGTCAAGCGATTTGCCCCCAACATCGACGGGCGGACGATCGACGATTTGATTGACTATTTGACTTTCGCCTTTATCCCCTTGCTGCTGATTTGGCGAATGGAATGGTTGCCGGATGGCACCGGGTGGACCGTGATGTTGGCGATGGCAGCAAGTCTGCTTGGTTTTGCACACGTTCATGCAAAAGACGAAGAGCGAGGTTTCTTTCGTGGATTCCCCTCGTACTGGAATGCATTCGCGCTATACGCCGGTGTATTCAGCTCCGTCTACAGTCCTTGGTTGACTGCGATCTCGATGTGGTGTTTGACCGTTTTGACGGTGATGCCCGTATGGATGATTTATCCAAACTTAGCACCGCGATCTTGGCGGGTCTGGATATTAGGGGGCGCCGTGTTGTGGACGCTCACGATGATCGCGATCTTGTGGCAGTACCCGCATCCGGCCACCGAACTGCTGCTAATCTCACTCGCATACCCAGCGTTTTACACTTACGCATCTTGGTATTGCCGCCACACCGGTCCCACACAATCCGAGAGTGTGTAAATTCAGAAATTGATCTGCGATGTACCGCCGGTTCTCACCGGCCGATTACGTGGCCGACTGCAAAGTGGCCGACTACGACGTGGCCGGTAAGAACCAGCCCTACAGCATATCCAAAGATGCTCTAATACGCTGCGAGAAGAGTTTTCCTGGTTCACTCGCACCCGTTTCGAGGTCACGCGATAAAAGAGCTTAACGGTAAGCGGCCTAATAGGTGGACGTCAGATGAGTTGTCGCAAACGCGTCGACTTTCTGTTGTTTTGCTGCAAGCGTCATACTCTGACGTTCTGCCACGCGGGCGGCGAGTCGTTGAGCCCGTTTTTCACGTTTCTGTTCGGCGCGTTCCCGCCGTTGGGCAAGCAAGTCCTGTTCGCGTTCGATCTGCGTTTGCTGTTGTTGTCGATAGGCATCCTGACGCATTGCCAACATCTGCTGCTGTTGTTGCTGTTGCAATTGGACCAACTGCGTTCGCATCTGTTGCATTTGACGCTGTGCCGTGGCAGATTGGATCGCAGCAAACGAATCAAAAGGCGTCACACTTTGCGGGAACATTGTCGCGATGTTACCGCTCGCGGGTCCGCCGCCACCACGGCCGCCTGAGCATTGTGCTTGGACATCGCTGACCCAACACGCTGCTATCACCATGAACAATGGAATGATGGCTCGTGACGCTGCTGATTTGAATCGCACTGACATTTCGCTTCTCCCCGAGTTTTTTTAAACAACTTGTGGGAACCGATGCTCCCTACGGATCAGGGTCGAACCGCAACGATGAATGTCACGGGACGAATAGGTCAAGCGAACTTTGTCGCAAATCACGCAGCGCCGATTTTTCGACAGGGGCGTAACTGGTCAATAGGATCGTCGCCTCGCGGTGCAAGACGATCGCTTCAACAAAATCGAACCATGGAATGGGTGTCGAACGTGTCGGTTGATCTTGCAAGTCACGGATCCAGCGATCCAGCGATTCGTCCGCCCTACGCAGCGCTTCCCGAGCTGCTTCAGCTTGGCCGCTACGATGCAGCGCGATCGCCAACGGCGATTGAACAATCTCGGCGCCAGGCCAATTCGGATCATCGCCCGCCTCCTGTAACCGTTCGATCGCCAACTCGAAATTGTTTGCGCGTAGGTGCGTCAATCCGGTGACATACATACAAACCTCGCGAGGCAAAAAATCGCCGCTCAGAGGGCCACCAAAATGATCTCGCGGTCGCCTTCCACGAGGTCCGAAGCCCCGGCCGTCCGGTGCATCGAAAGGTTCAAACGGACGATCGGGTTCATCAATGGATGGGTTTCGCGGCGGTGGCCGATTCCACGCCGTTTCTCCACCCCCCGGGCGGGATCGAGGCGGATCCTGTCCGGCCAACCAACGTTCGGCATCACTGGCAAATTTATCAAAAGTCAACGTGTCCGTTGAATCTGCTGAAATGACCAAGCCGCGTAACGTCCACCAATGAGGCGTCTCTGAATTCTGCTGGATACGGTCGAGATCTTTTGCTAATAACTTGCTGTAAGCTTGGTCGTTCCCTGTCAATTGGAACAGCGCGTGAACGCCCCACCACTGTGGCGAATCAGTTGGTGCCCCCAAAGCCAAACCATGCTCGAAATCTGCAGCGGCCTCGTCCCACAACTTTAATCGCGTAAAGAACTGAGCTCGCTGGACCCAAGGCAAGTAATAGCTGGGTTGCATTTCAATCGCGTCGGAATAATCTTGGCGAGCTTCCGGCCATTTCTCAGCATCGGCATGCGCTTGACCACTGGCCACTAGCAAATTCGCAGACGTCAACCGCTCGGCAAACTGTTCGACTTCGCGACGCGCGGCGGTGGCTTCTTCTTTCGCAAGCACCGCTGCTTGCAGCGCCTTGTCTTTCTTATCACGTTCAACGATGGCCTCGGACATTTGGTAAAGACTGGCCACCAATCCGATGATCATCGTGACTGCGAAAAGCGATGCGGTGATCAACGGGACTCGGTTCCGTTGAGCAAATTTTCGAATTTGATAGCTGCGACTGGGGGGGCGTGCATTGATCGGTTCCTCACTGAGATAGTGCCGAATGTCGCCCGCCATCGCGGCAGCCGACTCATAGCGTCGCTTCCGGTCTTTGTCCAACGACTTCATCACGATCCAATCCAAGTCGCCTCGAACCGTCGACGTCAATCGCGATGGCTCGGTATGTCTGGATACTGAAACCGTGCTCAATCGTTCGCCCATCGTGGTCAGTCGAGTGCTCGGCTTAGGGGGATCTTCCTCGCGAATAATTCGTCGCATCTCGTCGTATCCGGCGGATTCAAAACGTTCACGGTCGATTGGCGTGGTGCCTGTCAACAATTCGTAAAGCATCACCCCGAGCGAATAGATGTCGCTGCGTGTGTCGACATCCAAACCACTCATCTCCGCCTGTTCGGGGCTCATGTACAGCGGCGTGCCGATCATCGAAAAAAAGCGGGTGTAAATGGTTTTGTCCGTCAAGGTTTGTCCGATCGCTTTGGCGACTCCAAAATCGATCACTTTTACAACCGGTTTATCATCGTGAAGCGTCACCATCACATTGCTAGGTTTGATGTCGCGGTGGATGACTCCTTTTTGGTGTGCATGCTGAACTGCCGAGCAAACGTCAGTGAACAAACTCAAACGCGCAGCAACATCTAAATGGTGGTTGTCACAGAACGTGGTGATGGGAACGCCGCGAACCAGTTCCATAACAAAAAAAGGACGCGCATCCTCGGTCACCCCCGCGTCAAAGACCTGGGCGATATTGGGATGATCCATCATCGCAACCGCTTGTCGTTCCGCTTCAAAACGCGCGATGACTTCTTTCGACCCTGTGCCCGGTTTGACAATTTTCAGAGCCACTCGGCGTTTGACTGGCCGTTCTTGTTGGGCAACAAAGACCAATCCGAAGCCACCTTCGCCAATCTGTTCCATTAAGCGATAGGCCCCGATTTTCATACCGATTTGCTCGGTCGCTTTCGGTGGCGGGGCGATCGAGGTGATCGTGGGCATATCGCTAATCCCTTTGCCGAGCGGATTGTCCAGCGGGTTGGCCGGACGATCGTGAGCCGCTAACAATGCCTCAACCGACGCTCGCAATGCCTCGTTATCACCGCAGACCGCGTCAAGATAGTCGTTACGCTGATCCAAAGTCGACGAATCGAGCGCCTCCAAAAAGATCGATCGTTCGTTGGGAATGCTCATGGTGACCTAAAACTCAATCGGCAAAAAAACACTTGCACTGGCCCGGACGATGTTGGCGTCACCGCAGGCCAGCCTCGGCAAATGCACCGCAACGGAAGTTGAATAATCCAAGTTAATGTGTCATGCGTGATGCCGACACACTTGGGGCCACCCATTTGTTGGATTTGCTTTTTTCACGGTCAATCAAACGGAATTGACGATGAAAATTATTCGGGCGCATCGAGTTCTCGTCGCAGCCAAGCTCGCGCGTAAGTCCAATTCCGTTTCGTCGTCCGGGGGGAAACGCCGAGCACCTCGGCCGTTTGGTCGATGGTCAAGCCGGTGAAGTAACGGAGTTCGACCAATTTTGCCAAATCCGGATCTTCGGCTGCTAATTTGGTGAGAGCTTCGTCGAGCGACAGCAGCGTCTCGAAATCGTCGGGATCCAGCACCGCATCGTCGTCGCTGAGTTCGGATCGCGACAACCCGCCGCCACGTTTTTCCGCATTTCGTCGCCGGGCACTTTCGATCAAAATTCGCCGCATCGCTTCGGCAGCCGCTGCAAAAAAGTGACTGCGGCTGTCCCATTGCGGACGATCCTGATCACCAACCAAACGCATGAATGCTTCGTGCACCAAGGCGGTCGGCTGCAGCGTTTGCCCCGACTTTTCTTGCGTCATTTTATGCGACGCCAGCCGCCGCAGCTCGTCATAGACGAGCGGCAACAACTGGCTCGCCGCTTGCCGGTCTCCACGATCGATCGCCGTCAATATTTTGGTTACTTCACTCGTCATAGTTCACAGTATACCGATTTGGCGGCGAAGAATAAACGCGACAATCCTACGCGATCACCATGAAGTTGATCCCACTCAGATTCACGTCACCATCGCTGATTAGCGTTTCAACGGTATTTAGCCCGACGCTCTCTAATCCGTTGGATGCCGCAATACGAATTTGGTACGCTCCGGAATGATCGAACGAATCAAATTTGTAGTTTCCCGACCTATCCGTCACGGTCGTATCGACAACGTTGCCTTCGTCATCAAGCAACTCGATCGTGACACCATTGACGGGTACAGTACGAGCAACGTTATCATTCGCTCTCCCACCGTTTCGCGGTGCTCCCTTGTCATTGCGAGTTCCCCTCGTCGATTGAACCACCGCTGATTGTGACAAGACCGTTCCCGAGATCGATGGGCTAAAGAAGAACACGTTATCCTGTAACGAATCAACCCCCGTGTTTCGCTCGATCACATCCGCTAGGGTTGTGTTCTCGACCTCACGAAGGTCGCGTCCCGAGAGCGTGTTTTCGTAATAGAAGCGATCGCCATCGCGAATACGCTCGAATTGATCAGCAATGATCGTCGATGCCGTTTCACCGAGAGAGCTGCCCTCGGCATGGTCCTCCGCCAACAAGCCGACCCACAAATCGATGTTGTTGACATCACCATAAAGCGACTGGAGCTTAGCTTGCAATTCAGTGTCGCTGGTAATTTCCTCGAACGATTCGTACGCATGCAAACCATACGCAGTACGTGTCGAGTTGAAATCCGCCAACCCGTGGTCGCGGCCTCGTTGGATGTTCAGTGACACCAGATCCAATCCGCCCGCACCGGGAGGTCCGAACAAGAAGTTACGCAAACTGTCAACGACTTCCAAGTCCACCTCTTGGGAAAGACTCGAGGCCCCCGCTTTCAATATCGAATCGATACCGGTTTCTTCCAATAGCGATGGATTGAAAAAGGCGTCAGCGAGCGAAACGGCTTCGCGCTCTTCAGTTCCATCGTTGCCGACAAAATCAACGGCATCGCTGAGCGTCGTGTGTCCGAATCGGAATGCCGCGGTGGAGAATTCGTTGACAATCGAAGGGTTGACACTCGAATCGTACCCTTCGTAGTCAGCGATTGCATCTTTCCCGAGCAACGCAGGCAGGAACTCGTTGTACGTAATCGATTGGATCTCGGCGATCACCATTGCGCGAGCAGCTTGGAAGATATCCTCGTCGCTCCAATCAGGATTTTCGGATGCGATTTGGTCAGCCAATCGATTGTGTTCACGAAGGAACAGTGTCTGCATCGAAGTCAGCCCGAGGTTTTCCGCAGCGCGAATGTCGCCTGCCTGGATGTTGCCATCACTATCGGTAGGCAACAACCCATCGTCACTGATTCGCAGCCGTCCCCCACTAAATTCACGAAGCAAATCGGTTGTGGCTTGATCGCTTCCGTAGACTTGCGAACCATCAATCCAAGCGGTGATTGAATTGACTTGTTCTGCCGGATTGTCAACCGAGGTTCCGGTGCCATCGGCAACATTTGAACGTGTCAGCGGAATCACCGCTTCGCCCGTGCTGAACGGATCAAACAGAGGATCGCCGGTTGGAACAGCGATGTTGAACGACTCGGCATCGTCACCCTCTTGCGTTAGAGAAAGGTCAATATCGTGGTCGATGAACTGCCCCCACAGGTAGACGAAATCGGTCAAGTCCCGATCGTTGGTGTTGCCCTCGGGATCGGCAGCCGAAAGTGTGTTACTGATCTCGCGAGCGCTCGGACGGTCCGCTCCCGCAGGTTCCGAAATTCCATCGGCGTAGTCGGCATCCGCGACTCGCAGCAAGGGAATATTCGCAGCCCCGAACTCGGGGTTCTCGAGATTATTGCCGGTTCCGTCAATCGAGCGGACTTCCTCGGTGGGATCGGTGCTCGGATCTTCAACTTGCGGATCTTGCGGGGAATCGCTGGGGTTGTGGTGTGAACCACGACCACGGTTCAGTCGGTTAATCACCATTAGCGCATCGATCGCGGTGTGGCGTCCATCATTATTCACATCGGGCATCATTCCCCGCTGGTTGACGCTGCCGTTGACTCCGCCATTATCCCGCTGGCGATTCATTTCGTTGACAACCGTCAATGCGTCCACAGCCGAGACGATCCCATCGTTGTTGACATCTTCGGGCATCAAGTCGTTGTGAAAAAGATTGGCAGCCAATAGTTGACGTGTTTCAAGCGACTCCGTACGTAATCGACGACGCGGTTGGGGATTGCGACGCTTCGCAGTTGGTGAGGCGTACAGACGGCTGAACCAACGAGTTAGAAAATGAGCCATGGGGGAACCCTCCAGACAAGGTGGCACGTTCGAAAAGGTGAAAAGAAGAGAAGACAAGCTTGTAGTCTTCATTCTTGGGTCGGAATTGCTCTCAAAGTGTCACAAAAGAAGTTGGGAATCGTCCTTACTCATTATCAATGGGAATTTTGTTGTCCGTTGAATCGACGCTCGCTTCAATTGTGCGAGGCGAGAAAGTCGAAACGCGGCGTTATTCCCCATGAAAACGAACGACTTTCTGGTAGCTACCTTCGCCAGAAGGTGGTAATTCGCATTGGACGCTAACAATTCACGCTCTGGCGAGCGTAGCTAAGAAACGCGAATGCCATAAATTTGCAGCACAAAAATGGTTCACGAAGTTAGACGCGAGCCAGGAAACGAGCGTTTTTGGTGGTGTTCATCAAAACGAATTACAAAATTTGGACATTCTTGGCCTCTTTTGACATCAAAACACGCATAAAGAATTGCCAGACAATGTCTGATACCAACGTCATCCAAGGGAGAAACGATGTCGACTGCTACCGCAAATGAATCCTCGGATGTGCAAGTTTCCGTTGCCGAGATGCTCGATCAAGTTCGCCACGGAGACATAAATTCGCTCGGTGAACTGCTTCAGCTGTATCGCAACTATTTGAGCGTATTGGCGACCACCCAATTGGACGGTCGATTGCGACGTCGCATGAGCCCATCGGATCTTGTCCAAGAAACGATGATGGCGGCACATCGCGATTTTGCCGCTTTTCGTGGCGGCAGCGAAGGCGAATTGCTGGCGTGGTTGCGTCAAATCCTAAGCAATTGCTTGGGGCATGCCATCGAAGCGAACGTGTTTGCTAAGAAACGCGATATTCGCCGCGAGGTCGCCTTGGACCAGGTCGCCAATAATGTTGACGACAGCATGGCCCGACTCGCGAACATTTTGGCGGATCGCGGAGCGTCGCCAAGTGAGAACATGGGACGTCGCGAG
>CAXBHV010000176.1:0-8811 GCA_963974855.1 uncultured Rhodopirellula sp.
CTGTCCGGGATGCCCGAAACTCTTGACGAGTTCCGCTACGAAATGCTTCACAGCGGTGCGTGTGCCCGCTAGCGCCAGAGCGGCTAGTATACTGAAAGACTGCTGCCTAGCTGCTTAAAATGACGGTGCGAAGCGTTGCTGTTTTGCTTATCCAAGCTCGGTCTTGTCAGCAACCTGACCAAGCAACCGGAAGGGAGCGAGAAGACTATTTTTCAGTGGGGTTCCACTGCCGGTGGCTTCACACAACAGGAGGGTCGTGTCGTCCCTTTCTAGGCTGCGAGGGTCAATCTCACCAATCCGTCGAACTATCGCTGGTATGAGATCAGCAGGATTACTGACAGCCAATTCCGAAACTAGACGCAGGACACCGTCACAACCAAGTTGCTGTCCGTCAGCATCCTCCGATTCGCTCACCGCGTCGCTGTAACTGAGGACCATGTCACCGGTCCCAAGACGAATGTCCTGCTGGAAATATGCGGCTTGATCGCAAACGCCCCATGGAATATCCGCGATGACATCTGCCCGTTCTTGCCTGTCCGAAAGCTCGCTCCAGTCGCTAGAAGCCTTTCGGAACAGCAACGGGGGAGGATGCCCCGCATTGCAGAGTGAGTAGGTTCGCGTCGGAGCAAAAAATGTGCTCACGAGCGCCGTTGCAAACTCACCCTCTTTGTTCAACTCTGCAAACTGTTCATTCATCCCTGAGACAAAACGAGATTGGCTGATGTAATTGACATTGCGTCGCATTAGATCGCGAAGACCGATTGCGATCTTGGAAACCGCTTCGCCGTGTCCGCTGACATCTGCCAACAGCATGCGGGAAATTCGACCCGAAGCGCACGAAGACAGATAGTAAACGTCACCGCCAGATACAGATCCTGGGTAAGGCCTCGAGTAGGCCCAAATGCGGAGCCCTGGGGCTTCGATGTTGCGATCAGTGGCCCGATTACCACCCCACACCTCCATGCACTGCATTCGTTCGGAGCCGACGGAGCTCAATGGATACTCGAGATTCGTGATTGGGATTTGAATTTGATGCTAAACCGCTTCGGAAAACGGGAAGAGGTCGTGCGGTAACAAGCCAGCGTGTTTGAAGGGCGGATGTTCTCAACGAAGAGCGTTCTCCGTGACTGTTCTTTCGTCGGAATACACTCGCTGACAATGTCATTGTAGGGGACTGGCGAGCCGAATTGGGCAAAACCGCGTCAAGTTCTGCGCTGTCGATTGGGATTACGGATTCCATGGAGATGGAAATAACCTCGTCATTCGAGTTTTGTGACAAATCACGCGGGTGAAGTGTTTTCTCTGTAGTGGACGAGGCTACGAGTCCCGTCGTGCCACTAAGTCGACGGGACTCGTGGCCTCGTCCACTACCTCCAAAGCTGGCGGTCGACCTACGCCCATGCCAGGAATGCTCTAACGGAACGGCCAAACGCCACCGGAGGGTTCATGTCATTCGGGAAACATTTTGAAGTGGAAAAGTTATTTTCGAACGTTTGCTAAGTGAAGGCCAGCAAAACGCTTGTCGTCTTTCTATGATGACCTGACAAGTTCAAAACAAGTGAGGCGAGTGTGCAGTTTAGTACTCCAAAACGAAAAAATTGCCTGGAAGTCTCGGGTGGTCGCCATAACTACCAGGCGAGCTACGAAATGCCCGGATTGGCGATGCAAATCTACAGCCGCCAGTGCGACCACTGCATCGAGGGTGGTGGTGAAGTTCACTACGTTTCCTCGTGTGCTAGCGGTCGCATCACGCGAATGATGCTCGCTGATATCTGCGGTTCGGGAGACGTCTTCCGACGTCTTTCGTGCAAGATGAGAGATGGGCTGATTCGGAGTATCAATTCTATTTGGCAAAATAAAGTCGTTGATGATCTGAGCAAACAGTTTCGCGAATTCGCCAAACAAGGTGGTTGCGGAACGGCGTCCGTCGCAACCTACTTTGCTCCGACACGAAGCTTTGTCATGTGTAATATTGGGAATCCGCCACCGCTAGTGTTCCGCGCTCGAGAGCGAAAGTGGGAAGTCATCCACGGTGAAACTCAAAGCACAGCGCAGAATAGCGAGGATGTCGATGGTGTGTATAGCGAAGATGAGTACCGGCACATCAGTACCAAACTTGAGATCGACGATACGATCATCTTGTATGGAAATGGATTTGCCAGATCCGCGTTTCCCGCCGGCGGTGTTGTCGGCCACAACCGGTTGATGGAGGCGTTGCAGGATGCGCCACACACGCAACCCGATTTTCGACTTGCCCACTTGATCGGCTTGATTCAGGGAAACGGTGCTCCGGAGGAAGACAACACCATCATGGTATGCCGCGTCACTAACGCCCGGGTTCGTCTGCGAGACAACCTGCTCGCTCCGTTGCGGCTATTCAAAAGACCTGCCGATCGAACTGCGTTGAGTTAACCACCATCGGAACAATAAGTGACGGGTTTTCCCGTAGCGGAAGTCGTCAAGACTTTCGTTTTCCAGGCTGGTCGAAACTCTCGCGCGAGTTCCACTACGTCAGTAATGACTTCGAAGGTCCTAAGAACGTCACGTGCCTGCACAACTCACATCCCGCAGTTTGACGCTCGCGGCGAGCTGCTTCGGGCGTGCCGTGACTGTCCCGTTCGTCGGGCACCTATTGCCATGGGGGGCTGAGTGCAACGATCCGAACATGAATGGCGATGTTTGCATTGCCCTCGAAGACTGGCGTTTATGATGACGAGAAAGAGAATGGCTCCGCTCGCCCCAATCAATATCTCGCCCACCGAAAAGTGCTCCGGTCCTGAGGTTGAAGTCGTAATGGTATGATGACCGTTTCAGCGGCGGTCTCGGATTAAACCTCGGCTTTGGATTCATCCCGATGAATACGTTTCTTCTATTGCAGGTTCGTAATGCCGATGATCCGATGCGGACGCAGGAAGTCGATTGCTTTGCCCGAGCACTCGGCTGTGCAGCGCAGCAGATTCGCGTGTTTGATCTGCTGTCGGGCGTGCCGACGCCTGAACAACTAGATCAAGTCGACGTGGTTTTATTGGGCGGCAGCGGCGACTATTCGGTTGCCGAAGGGGGTGATTGGATTTTGCCGGCCCTCGAAGCGATGCGTGAATTGTGTGACCTCAACAAACCCACTTTCGCGTCGTGCTGGGGACATCAAGCGATGGCTCGAGCGTTGGGCGGTGAGGTGGTCACGGATATGCAGCGGGCTGAACTTGGCACGATCGAAGTTCATCTGACTCAGGCAGGTCGTGAAGATCCGATCTTTGGGCAACTACCCCACCGCTTCTTTGCACCGATGGGACACCAGGATTGCGTCACCCGCTTGCCGCCCGGAGCGATCTGTTTGGCCTCGAGTGAGCGAACCGAGAATCAGGCGTTTCGAATCGAGGGCAAACCGATTTACTGCACGCAATTTCATCCTGAACTCAACCGCACTGCATTGATCGAGCGGCTCTACGCTTACCCGCAGTACGTCCAGTCGATCAGCGGCGAGCCAATCGATTCGTTTGTGGAACAATTCAAAGAGACCTCCGAAACCGATCAATTGCTAAGCCGTTTCATGAAGCACTTGCGTGAGGAAGGTCAGCCGAAGACGATTCGGCCGTAGCGGAATTCGTCAAGAATTTCGGACCCGATAGGCAACGCTATGAAGCATTTCTGAGTCGTGTTTTGCCAGGTCATCACAACCCGAACGCGTAAGCGAGGGACCGGCAATGGTTCAAGAGTCCCTCGCTTACGCATTTTGAAGTTGCTGTTTTTGTGCCGGAGGCACTTTGCGGGATAGCCTTGGACTTTAGTCCAAGGTTATCGGTTCTGAAATTGGCACCAAGTCGCGGAGCGACGTTCTGTGGCGAACGATCAAGTCACAAAACGTCCCGCTGGGACTCGATTGATATTGGCGAAAATCCCTCGGACTAAAGTCCGAGGCTATCAAAATATGTCGCTCCGCGACAGCAAATAGCGCAACTTCAAAACTTACGCATTCGGGTTATGAAAAATGCTTCACAGCGTTGCCCGATAGGGCTTGATCGAAAGTCACGCGCGACTTCCGCTACTGGTTTTCGGATAGGTTCTAAGCTCGCACCAAATCAACCCAGTTCAAAATATCGGCTCCACCATTTCGCCGTTTAACTTCTCCCACAGCTTTACCAATTCGGTGAGACGTTCGGGATTGGATTCGGCCAAGGTTGTTTCTTCGGCGATATCTTTGGCTAGGTCGTACAGCTCCCACTTCGCTTTACCGGCCGTCTTTTGACCTCCCATGCGAACCAGCTTCCAATCACCGTGACGGATCGCTGTCTTGCCGCCCTGACGCCAGAACAGGGTTTCATGCGGAATACCAGAGTCCTTTCCGGTGACGAAGGGGATCAAATCGATGCCCTCGACCTGCTTCGGAGCAGTGACACCTTCACAGTTGGCCGCCGCAGTGGCATAGATGTCGAACGAGCTGACGGGTTTTTCATAGATCTGTCCGGAGGGAATCGTCCCTTTCCATTGCATCATGAAAGGCACACGCAGCCCGCCTTCGTACATTTGCCCCTTTGATCCTCGCAGCGGCAAATTGCTTGAGGTCAGTTCGCTCTCAATTGCTTCAGCACCGCACCCACGCTGTCGTCCATATTCGCCAGCATGGCGGCAAAGATGCGGCGATGGATGTCTTCGATGTGCGAGAATTTTTTCATGTAGGCATCCGCACCCTGCAGTGGACTGTGGACCGCATTGTAGGCGAGATACAGAAAAAACGGCTTATCGTCGTGACGGTCGATGAAGTCGATGGCCTCACGTGTCAGTGCATCGGTCAGATATTCGGTTTCGACAACAGGTTGTCCGCCGCGAATGATGGGATTGTTGGCATCGTAGTCCGGCTCATTGCCGCCCATGTGATCGGTATAGATGAGTCCCTTGTTTCCGACCCAGCGACCCGCGAGTCCGCTTGGCAGCGTTTTGCGTCGGAGCATCGTCGTGACACCTTCATGCGGAGGCGGCACGAAGTAATGGCCCTCGTGCGTGAAGCCGAAGAACTCGTCAAAGCCATGCCGCAGCGGGTGATAATCCGCGGTGCCACCTTGATGCCATTTGCCAATCAGCCCCGTCGTGTAACCCGAGTTCTGAAGCGTTTCAGCAATCGTGACTTCTGCAGCCGGTAGACCGAAGCCTGGCCGTTCATTCAGCGCACCAGTGGGATTGAACTCATAACCGAAGCGAGTCGGAATTCGTCCCGTCAGCAATCCCGCTCGTGAGGGACTGCAGTTGGGACCAGCGACATAGCCGTCGGTAAACCGCACGCCGTTGGCCGCGATCGAATCGATATGCGGTGTGGGAATCTGCGGATTCCCCTGACAACTGAGCTCACCATACCCGAGGTCATCCGCCAACAGAATGATGATGTTGGGACGATCCGCGGCAATGCATTGACCGCACGCGTGCAAGGTTGCGAACACAAAGAACGCCCACAATAGCAATCGGAATCGTGGTGACAGCCACTCATGAAACACCGATTTGCACCGCGGTCGTGTGAGGTGGACAATTGAAAAGATCGGTCTGGAATTGTGTTTCATCGATAGCTCGAAATTTTGTAAATCAGTCGCTCTAAATTGGAGGTCAAGTTGAGTAGGACCGGTTTGAACTTAGACTGTCATACTTTGTGAGCCGAACGCGATAGCGTCGGGCCGCCGCTCGGTAAATCGTTGAGGAAAAGAGGCCGACGGCTAGCGCCGTCGGCTCACAAATACAAGAAAACGAAAAAATCGCACAGTCGAACTACCCGCATTCATCAACCGATGCCGGTTATACCATCAGGAATGCCATCGCGGCAGAGAAGCAACCGCTGCCCGTTACGGAGCACTGGTTTCGGCCTGAGTTTCGCGTCGTGCGTTTGCATCCTCCGTCGGTACGGGCTTTGCGGCTGCGTTAACCGATGACGTCATGCGGAAGTTGCGGACCGCGATCGCGCCATGGGCGAAGGTCAGCATGACCCTATTCTTGTCACGGGCGAGTGCGGCGTGCTCGAGTTCGGTTTGGAATTCGCCGATGCTCAGCGTCGCCCGATTTCCTTTGACCTCCAGTTTCATCTTCACCCACTTCCCGTTGATGGCTGGAAGATCCGGCAGTTTTTCCGGCTTGATTGTCTCTCCCTTGTTCTGCTTTGATGACTGCGTGGCCCAGGCGATGATCCGCGTCGGCACCTTTGACGTACCCGCCGGTGCGCCCGGGGTTTCGTCGGCGAGTGTGACACGAAAGATGTGGCCGTCACCGTTGAGCGTGAAGACAACGCGTTGGCAATTCGTTGGCTTCATCTCGAACTCGATTGTGGCATCGTTGAACTGACGCGGCCACTTCAGAATCGGTCCGTGGTTCTTGAACTGCTTGTAAAGATCGGGATCGGCGACGCAGCTGGCGATTCCATTTTGAAACTGCCACTCACCCCGTTCCGCCACTCGGCCTTTGAGTTCCAAAGCAGAGAAATCATCGACGAATTCTTCAGCCGATACAAAGGGGGTAACAATAAGGAGTGCGGTGGCAACAGCGAGGAAAGTTTTCATGGTCTGGCTTGATCTCGTTTTAAGGTTAGCATCGTGTGGCTTTTATTGTCGCCTTTTGCTCCGCAAAAGTAGCGTTTATCCTGCACCGATTGACCTATTCCATCAAGCAAGATCGACGGTGGTCCGCTGGAGATCCCGTTTGGCGAGACCGCAAGCACCGAATCCCGTGTTTTTTCAAAACGGGTGTTGGTCAAATCTTTACGGGCCGGTCGGCGACGTCGAGACGATCAGCTGCGTCGAGCACCCTAACAACTCCCGTGACTCGATTTTTCGACAATCGCCGCCTTGCCGCCACATTTGTCGCCTTCGCGTTTCCCGCCCAGTCGTAGAAGGTTAGAAAATGAAAGGTTAGAAAATAGGAATGCAGCCTATGAGCCTGACGCGCGTCGGTCTCTGAATCACCCTGCGAGTTTTATTCATGCAGATGAATACGTGTCTTTTATTGCAGGTGTTCGCAATGTCGATGATTCCATGCGAGTGCAGCAAATCGATTGCTGTGGGTGAGCGATGAATGTCGTCATGCCGCACAGCCGATTCGCGTGCTTGATTTACTGTCGGGCGTGCCAACCGTCCGGCAACTTGACCAATTGGCTTGCTCCCACTCACAGGATTGAAGTGAATGCACCGACTTTAGGGCGTAGCGACGGTCAAGTGGCCATCGCGTTGGAAACGCTTGCCAATCGGCGGCAAAGTCGGCATTGATTAGCCAAGAGGCAATCTGCCTCGGAGATCAAAAATCAGCTCATGGCGAAAAGCTTAATGATTGAATCTCGTTCCCAGCGGGAGTCAGTCCCGCCATTAGTACGCTCCAGTCCACCTCGGATGTAATGAACAATGTCGAGCCGTCCAACCGCGAAAAAACAGCACCTCCTGGATGACTTGACCCCCAGTTGTCTTCGTAGCTGACGCCGACTCCGTCAACTTCAATCAAGACCCCTCCACGAACAGTTCCCCGACTTCCTCCCGAAAAAATTGGCTCGTCGTAATACCAACTCGACGCAGTCTGCACATAGGGGTCGAAAGCCTTTTCACCTAACGCAATTGTCTGACTCAACCCATCCAACACTCCCGAACCTAAAAGTGCTTTAGGGCGAGACTGGAGCACAAGTGCATTACCGGCGTAGTCCGTTTTTGCCCATGCACGTCCGCCAGCACTGTAGCGACCGTGATCGTCTTGACTTGGCACGAGCGGTTCGTCACGTGACCGACTTGGACAGCGAAACATCGGACCTGCGGTTTCGACCGCAATTTGTTGGTAGGCGTCGCCTTGCTCCAGAGCCGGTAAAATTGAGTATGCCCACGATCCTGGCTGG
Source organism: uncultured Rhodopirellula sp. (assembly GCA_963974855.1). Lineage (GTDB taxonomy): Bacteria > Planctomycetota > Planctomycetia > Pirellulales > Pirellulaceae > Novipirellula. Next base: position 7,847 of record CAXBHV010000176.1, read on the forward strand.
TCGGTTGCAGTGGCACCAGGACGTCCAACACCCCACCAATACTGCTTAGAATTATTGAAGTCGAACGTCCCAATTCGGGTCATGGTACCCGATCGCGATTTGATTTGGCTCTTAACGTCGTCTCCGCCGTTGCTTGGGAAATGTCGGGTTTGCGTCAAGTGAGTTTGCAATCCTAACCCCAGCTGTCGCTGATGATCAAAACACTCTGTCCGCCTAGCTGCCTCACGTGCACTTTGCACCGCCGACGCAGACAATGAAACGAGTAATGCAATAATTGAAATTACGATCAACAATTCGATCGTGGTGAAGCCGCAACTTTGATCCGGCGTTGAGAATCGCTTATTCCAATTACGCTTGATCATGTTTTTACTCAATACCTGCGTCATCAATCTTGTACACAAAGTGGGTGCGACCAATCCGGTCTACAGGAATTCGATCTTTAAAATCGTCCAAACGCCCAAATCCCACTAAATCGTTTTTGCTAATGATAAACCAGACGGGATGACCGCCAGTCTCTACGATCGCATTTTGAGGTACCCCAAGGGCGTGAGCATCGACTCCGCCGAATCCGTTTATCGACTCCAACTGCAAAGGATAACATTCGGGATGCTGGACTATCCAATCCACCACTTCAAAGGTGTCCTGCCCCCAATCCGTCGCATCATTGAACATTCGCAAATGACCACGATCTGTTCCACCAGATAGAACATTAAACGCACCGAGCCAATCCGGAGCAGCACTTGCGAAGCCGATGGCCGTAAATCCAAGGGCAACCAGAGTTCCATAACCGTAGGCCGTTTTTCGCTTTGGTGACGACTTGGAATCAAACCACGAATCGGTTTGGGTTTTCGATCGGGTAATACGCCAACTTTCCAACGGCGTCGCTACCCACAAAAAAAGAAACGGATAGAGCGGCAAAATATACCGATGCTGCTGCGCGAACCCGCTTTTCATCGCAGTAATAT
>CAXBHV010000177.1:0-8750 GCA_963974855.1 uncultured Rhodopirellula sp.
GAACTTATTTTACCTCCCTGTGGGGAGGTCAGAGTCGGCGGTAGCCGGCTCTGGGTGGGGCTCGGTATGTTAGAAATCGAGCGTGCAAGTTTGGTTTCACCAGCCCTCACCGGCCGCTATCGCGTCCGACCCTCCCACGGGGAGGGTAAACTCCCAACTCCCAGCTCTCTTTTTCCTCCTTTTCTCGCTGCCAGGTCGGAACTCCGCTCCGCTGCGGTCCGGCCTACTTAGATTCGGTCTTGCGATGCGCGGGCAGCGGACTCGATCAGATCCAACTTTTTTCGCAGCGTTGGAAACTGGACCGCCATCGCGGCTAAACAAAATGCGATCATCATGAGATGAATCACGTTTTCGTCCAACATCATGATCACGGCGTTGATCACCGCCGCTCCTTCGACGAGCGCCATGCCGATGATCATTCGTGTTTGTGAGTTCGTCAGCAAATTGCTGATTTCGGCTGTCATCGTCACCGACTCGTCAATCGGTAAAGCGACCTCCTCGCCTGTCGATACAAATTGCCGAATCGCCATCCCTTTCATCAAGCGATTGACCACGAACGAGGCGAAACAGCCTACGAAACAAGCCACCACCCCGATGGTCACCAGCACCAAATTGTCCTCAGCAGGCGGGATGGCGGGCCCTGCATTCGCAGGCCCACCGTCGCCCGACAGGAACGTCAAATAGGCCAGAATCGCGGTTATGAAAAGCACTCCTTGGATCAAGGCAAACGCAATGATTTGGCCGGTGCGAACGAGTCCTTTTAAGTTGATGCAATCGCCGCTGTTGCTTGTCGTCGCCGAGGAGAGATACGGATTTTGAATAGGAGTGCGATTCATGTTCAACATTTCTAGAGGGCTGTTTCGGGCTAAAAGTGACGCCGCATTCTCGGACTTACTCGATCAATACGGTTACTCGATCAGCACTGCAAGATAATTTAAGAACCGATCGTCATCGCCCGCTTCACGATCGAACTGCATCGCTTGCTCCGATAGCCCTTTGACCGAGCTGCGAAAGTCGCGAAGTTTGACGTCGGGGCGATCGGCAATCTGCTGTAATTGATCACGTAAACGACGTGCCGAATCCACCGCTGGCGATGACCCCCGCAGCAATGCACGCAGCGCGGAAACGACTTGTGGATCACGACAACTTTTGTCCGAACGGGTGAACGAAAGCACTTCGGAAACGATCAACGCCGTCACATCTGGCTGGTTTCCAGACTCGTTTGCGGCAGCAGGCTGATGCCCGGAAACGCCGGGCGTTGATGCGGTAGACGGACGTCGACCGCGGCGTCGATCGGCCTGTTTCAAACGACGAAGAAGATCATCTCGCTTAGCCATCGTGACCGCTGTCCGTTAGAAAAGTGACTTCACAGAAAAGAGTTAACTGCCGTTTTTAACGACTCGCACTGCACAGGTTACTCAACCAATCCAACGCGAAATCAAGCGTGATTTGCCGCCCAAAAAAGCGCCATCACGGCAAAACCGCAGTGATTGCCCGTCCCCCAAATGCAACGCTGTGAAGCATTTTCCCCAATAGAGTTTGTGCTAATTTAGCGTAGCGGAAGTCGTGCGTGACTTTCGTTTCCATGATGTATGCCCCGAAACTCTTGACGAGTTCCGCTACGAAATGCTTCACAGCGTTGCCCCAAAGGGTGGCGCGGATGTTTTGACTTTGAAATGCCGAAACACCCCACGCTCATGCATCATTAAACCTCAAACATCGAAGGCAATGTTGTCGCGAAGCGAAATATCGTGAACGAAAAAAGCCGCCTGAATCTGAGCGATAGATTCAGGCGGCTTTGGTTTAACACGCCACGCCGGCCGGGGGGCGGTGGCGAAGGAGCTAACAACACTGCGCCCCGGGATCGAACCGTTTATTTAGCCAACTTGTCAAGTTCCGATTCAAGCTCGGCGGCACGAACGTTGTGGCGAACCACGCGGCCTCGGTCGTCGATCAACATCATGGTCGGCAACGTTTGCACACCAAATGCTTTGGCAAGGTCGCTCGATTCGAGCCCTCCGTCGTCGAACAATTGGATCCACGGCAAAGGGTTCTGCTTCAAGAATCCCTTGGCCATTTCGCTGGTTGCATCCACGTTGACACCGACCAACACCAAGCCTGCTTTTTGGTAACGAGCTTGCAGAGCACGCAGCAATTTCATGTCCTGTTTGCAGGGCTCGCACCAAGTCGCCCAGTAGTGCAGTACTACGGGACGGCCACGCAATTGAGCCAATCGAAACGGCTTGCCATCGATCGAATTTCCTTGCAAATCGATCACCTGTCCGACCGATTCAAGTCGGCGAACGGCGCCTTCGGCTTTCTCGGCAGTATCGGTTCCTGGGAACGCGACTGCCACCTTTTTGTAGTAGCCAAGAGCGTCTTTTTCTTTGTCTTCGAACTCTTTGCTAAGTGCCAACTGCAACATCGCTTGAGCCGATTCGGGCATCCGTGGATAGCGATCAACAAACTCAGTGAGCGTTTCCAAATACCATTTCTGCACCTCTGCAAAATCGGCGTCCGGTGTTTGACGCAGCGCGTACTCAGCGCCAATCATCATGTATTCGGTGTAGGATTTCAGCGAATCATTGTTTTCTCCTAGCGACCGGACGATGACTTGCAACTGTTTGATTCCGTCGGGGTAGACGCCACTTTGCGTGGCCATGCTGACGGTATCGACCAATTGGCGTGTCCACGCATCTCGCTCGCTGGGGTTGTCAGTCGCTTTGATCAACCGTGAAACCAACTGGGCACGTGTTTCGTGAAGTTTGGCCAACTCTTTGGGGTTACTGACCGAGGAAAGTTTGCGGTCGATTTCCTCGAGATCAGTGACCAATTGCTGAGATTGGGCTCCCATTCCCGAATCGAGGCTGGCGGCAGAGTGAGCCATCCCACCGGGTGTGAAAAAGTTCCCGGACGATTGGGCTACCGATTCGCCATTTTCGCCAACGGCAGGCAAATCGACGATTCGCCAAGCATCGTTCACGCGGATGATGGTGCCCACCAGCAATTGCCCACTGCCGGATTTGTCTTCAAACATCGCGACTGCATTTTCGTAGACGGTGAAATCCGCAGTTGCTCCCTCGGTCCCGCTCGGAACAACTCCGGGCGTCGCGGCAGCAAACTGGACCCATTTTGCGTCACGCCCAACCGCCTTTTGACGCTTGGAAAAATCAGAAAATTCTTTCGCAGCCCGTGAAGCCTTGGTCGCAAGACGACGCGCCGTTTCACTGCCCAATCCAATCGATTCGAGTTCTTTTCCGGTCGCAAGTAATCGAGCAAACCGAGCAGCGTCGTGATCCGCCAATGCTCCAACCACTTCCGCAGTCACCTCTTCAGGCGAAATCTGCTTCCATGAATCAATTTTCCCATCTTCGTTTTCGTCGATTCCCCAGCGAGTCCCGGCGGTTCCAAGCCAGCGATATTGGTCGGCTTTCGTGTTAAAATCGCGATCAATGTCACGATAAACCTCGACTCCATAGTTGAAATAGCACCACAGGTCGACTTTGTTGTCACCATTGGTGTCCGCAAAACGGCGGAGCATCGTTCCGTCTCCCGAACGCACTTCCCAGCCTGACCAATCATCGTGTTCCAAATCAGCCACAGTGCATTTTGCCAAAGCAGCCGGCTCGACAATTTCGTAGTCAACATTGGCTTGGACTGGCTTCAGCTGCAACGCATCCTTAGCCGAGGGCGTTGCAGCAGTTGCGGGTTGGATCGCAAGCAATCCACCCACGACCACCCCTGTGGCAATGCGAGTCGCGGTGTTCGAGGCCGACCGATCCGCCTTTGCAAACGGGCTTTTTAGCTTGTAAATCAAATCAACCACGCGTGCGACGCGGGTTCTGCATCGAAGAGGTCGTACGGGAGGATGAAGATCCTTCATGCCAAACATTCCATCAAAGAGTCTTGGGAGTGGGAGTGCCGCCAACAATTCAACATTGGACATTCAGAAGATTTGCTGGCGGGGTAACAGACATTTGCCGGATCTTTCCGGTCTTTTGCATTTGCAGCAATACCAGTTATTGTGCCCGAACCTATGCATCGGTGGGAATGTCGATTTTATTGAGCGGAGTAGAATCGCCAACAAAGAGCACAAACACCGAAAAGTGATAGAATCTTTTTGGAAAGGTTAAGAGACCTTCGGCGTTTGGACGAAGAAAAGGATTCGCAAGACGGTTGCGAGTCTCGCCCGTAAATAAGGCCAGTATTTTCCCGTGCCAAAACGCGGAAAAACGCGGTAGTTGGAGGAGTCTCGAGCAGAAAAGCAGCCAAATTTGTCATTCTGAGGTGTGTGTTCCCTTTGACAGCCAAATTAGTTTGCGTAAACTTTGCCCCTCTTGGAATTTTGTGGCAACAAACCAGTGCCACGAACCGAGTTTCAAGAGGTGACTTGAAACAGTCGACATTGCTAGCGAACTTTCGCTAGTTTTCAGACTGGGTCAAGACAGTTCGGGCGTATAGCTCAGTTGGTTAGAGCGCGTCGCTGATAACGACGAGGTCCCAGATTCGAGTTCTGGTACGCCCATTAGTAGGAAGTGAACAAGAAAGTAGAGTGAAGTTTGAAAAGCGGTATTTGACCTCTTTACATTTCACCCTTCGCCTTTACACTTCCGACTTCCCATGGGGGTATAGCTCAGTTGGGAGAGCGCCTGCTTTGCACGCAGGAGGCCGTCGGTTCAAGTCCGTCTACCTCCACTTGCCATGATCACGAAAGTGATTGTGGTGAAGTGAAAGATACAAAAGTGTCCTGTGAATCCTTCTTCATGAAAGATTCATCTGACACGACCAAAATCTAAACTTTTCCTCCAAGTGAGGTTGACCCAAAGTTTCAGATCGCTATCTTTCCCTTCTCGATTGAGACACACATGCGGCGGCCCAAAAGAGGCCAAAAACACGAGTCTCAAGCGAATCGACCAAACTTCAAGAAACTTTAAAAAACATCTTGAAACGCGGTTGACGAAGAAAACACTCGACAGTATTCTTCGCCCTCACTTGTGAACGACCGGCTGACGCCAAGAACGGAACGCGATTTGCTCGCGGGCCAAAACACGGCGTCGACCGGCTGCTCACAAGGCAGCGTCCGTTGCACATCGACTTACACTCGAACGCAACGCATTGATATTTGACAATTTGGTTGTTTGGTAGTTGGCATCTGAAAGAGCACTACACTCGTAATTAGGGCAGTTCAGCTCGGGACTCGGTCTCGGGAGGCTCTGTTTCAAAGCGAGAGAAGTGAAAACAAGTTCTGAGAAGCGTTGCCAACGTCGACATTCGATTCACACAGTTTACTGTGCGGGTCGTAATGGAAAGCGTTGGCAAGAATGTATTCTTATAGGATTCTGTGCAACGTGATTGCTGTAGTCAGTGAAGCCTTCTCTTCGGAGACGGTGGAGTAAAGCAGCAATCACCACATGTGATATCGTTAATCATAGAAACCAACGGTATTTCGCGTTCAATTGTGGTTAAACACTTTTGAGTTCGGGATTTCGATGGCCAATCTATTAAGGGCACATGGGGGATGTCTTGGCGTTAGAAGAATGAAGGGCGTGGAAGTCTGCGAAATTCCTGGGGGAGCTGACAAACAAGCAATGATCCCGGGGTGCCTGATTGCTACCTGCTGAATTCATAGGCAGGCTAGTTACAACCTGGTGAACTGAAACATCTAAGTAACCAGAGGAAGAGAAAGAAAAATCGATACCGTCAGTAGCGGCGAGCGAAATCGGTATAGCCCAAACCGTGAAGGTTTCCTTCGCGGGGTTGTAGGACTTCGATATTGGATTGTGTGTTGTTAGTGGAAGATTCTGGGAAGGATCGCCATAGAGGGTGACAGCCCCGTACACGAAAATAAACATGCACCATAGAAGCACCTGAGTAGGTCCAGTCACGTGAAACCTGGACTGAATCCACGGGGACCATCCCGTAAGGCTAAATACTCTCTAACGACCGATAGCGTACCAGTAGCGTGAGTGAAAGGTGAGAAGAACCCCTGCTAGGGGAGGAATGTGAACCTGAAACCATGTGCCTACAAGCGGTCGGAGCACTATTTTAATGTGTGACGGCGTGCCTTTTGCATAATGATCCGGCGAGTTGTGGTATACGGCTTGGTTAAGTCCTTCCGGGACGAAGCCCAAGGGAAACCGAGTCTGAATAGGGCGAAATGTGTCGTATGCTGCAGACGCGAAACCTGTGTGATCTACCCATGAGCAGGTTGAAGCGCGGGTTAAACTGCGTGGAGGACCGAACCCACTTAGGTTGAAAACTGAGGGGATGACTTGTGGGGAGGACTGAAAGTGTAATCAAACCAGGAGATAGCTCGTTCTCTCCGAAATATCTTGAGGGATAGCGTCGTGTAAATTAGTTACCGGGGGTAGAGATACTGAATCGGATGGGGGCCCTTCCCAGGGTACCCCACCGAACCAAACTCCGAATACCGGTAACCGTACCGCGGCAGTCAGTCTCTGGGGGATAAGCTCCAGAGTCGAGAGGGAAACAACCCAGATCGCCTGCTAAGGTCCCGAAGTTTTACTTAGTCACTAAGGAAGTTGAAATGCTGTGACAGCTGGGATGTTGGCTTAGAAGCAGCCACCATTTAAAAAGTGCGTAACAGCTTACCAGTCGAGCATTTCTGCGCCGATAATGAACGGGAGTAAGTAAAACACCGAAGCAGCGGATTTTAACCTTTGGGTTAAAGTGGTAGGAGAGCGCCGATGACGAGATACAAGCCGTACGGTAACGAGCGGTGTTGGCGTCATCGGGTGATTATGCCGGAATGAGTAACGATAAAATAGGTGAGAATCCTATTCGCCGAAAGCCTAAGGTTTCCTGGGGAAGGCAAATCCGCCCAGGGTTAGCCGGTACCTTACCCGAGGCTGAAAAGCGTAGGGGATGGATAACAGGTCAATATTCCTGTGCCGGTTGTGTATCTAGTCGCAGGGACGGCGTCCGGAAAGTGAGCGGTACGAATAGAAATGTCCGTAGCGAACACTGAGGTGTTGGGGATTAAAAGACCCGACATAAGCCAAGGTATAGCTCGAGAGCGTTTAAGTTCTCGAAGTCATTGGAAGGACGTCCAAGAAAAGCTGCGAAGTTAAGCAACTGACCGTACTAAAACTGACACAGGTAGGCGAGATGAGAATTCTAAGGCGCTCGGGAGAACTGTGGTTAAGGAACTCTGCAAAATGGCCCCGTAAGTTCGCGATAAGGGGCGCCCACGCAAGTGGGCCACAGAAAATCGGCTCTAACGACTGTTTATCAAAAACACAGGTCTCTGCTAACACGCAAGTGGATGTATAGAGACTGACGCCTGCCCGGTGTTGGTAGGTTAAGGAAGACGGTTAGCCTCACGGCGAAGCTGGCGACCGAAGCCCCAATAAACGGCGGCCCTAACTATGAGGGTCCTAAGGTAGCGAAGTTCCTTGTCGGGTAAGTTCCGACCTGCATGAAAGGCGTAACGATTGGAGCACTGTCTCAACCACAGACCCGGTGAAATTGTAGTTGTGGTGAAGATGCCACATACCCGCGGTTAGACGGAAAGACCCCGTGAACCTTTACTGTAGGCTGATATTGGGTTGAGATATAATTTGTGTAGGATAGCTGGGAGGCTTCGAAGCAGGCACGCTAGTGCCCGTGGAGCCGTCGTTGAAATACCAGCCTGGTTATATTTTAATTCTAACTTCGATCCCCTGAATCGGGGCGAAGGACAATGTCAGTCGGGCAGTTTGACTGGGGCGGTCTCCTCCCAAAGAGTAACGGAGGAGTGCAAAGGTACACTCAGCCTGGTCGGTAATCAGGCGAAGAGAGTAAAGTTAGAAGTGTGCTTGACTGCGAGACCCATAAGTCGAGCAGGTACGAAAGTAGGTCTTAGTGATCCGGTAATCCCGAATGGAAGGGTTATCGCTCATCAGATAAAAGGTACTCCGGGGATAACAGGCTTATCGCATCCGAGCGTCCACAGCGGCGATGCGGTTTGGCACCTCGATGTCGGCTCATCACATCCTGGGGGTGAAGAAGCTCCCAAGGGTTTGGCTGTTCGCCAATTAAAGTGGTACGTGAGCTGGGTTTAGACCGTCGTGAGACAGGTCGGTCCCTATCTGCCGTGGGCGTACGAATCTTGAGGAGGTTCAACTTTAGTACGAGAGGATTTAGTTGGACGAAGCTCTGGTGTACCAGTTGTCGCGCTAGCGGCACGGCTGGATAGCTAACTTCGGAACGGATAAACGCTGAAAGCATCTAAGCGTGAAGCCCGCTCCAAGATTAGGATTCGTAGACATTAGTCGAAAGCCCCCAAGAAGACGACTTGGTTGATAGGCTGGGCGTGTAAGCACAGTAATGTGTTGAGCTAACCAGTACTAACGGGCGAAAGTTTGGCCATCGATATCCCGCACTCATGTTCTATAGGGATACATGGCTTCGACGAAGTTTAAGAAGCAAACTCTTTCAGAAACAATAACAGCTACCAAACAATCTGGCGCACTTGCGGTGAAATACCCGCAAGTGTGTCTTTCCGGCGACCATATCAGAAAGGCTATACCTGTTCCCATCCCGAACACAGAAGTCAAGCTTTCTGAGCCGATGATAGTGCATACCAGCGTGAAAGTAGGTATTGCCGGATTTTTAAAACTCTCTTGCAGCTTTGCTGCAAGAGAGTTTTTTTATGCGCGGTCAGTAGCGAGAGAGGCCGTTGCCTCAGTAAGTTTCACCCTCCCTTCAGGGAGGGTCGACCGCGACAGCGGTCGGGGAGGGTGGTGAAA
>CAXBHV010000178.1:0-8743 GCA_963974855.1 uncultured Rhodopirellula sp.
CCTACCTTTGTCAAGCAGCAGCGAAGAACCTTTACGAGGTCTACGATGCGTTGCTGAATCGCGACGCCAATCCAAACCTAGTGCAGAACGCAGGAAATTTGATGTGTTCCGCAGCAAAACTTGACAGGCAAGACCGGATCAAGCAACTTTTGGACTGGGGCGCTGACATCAACGCGGAAGATTTCGAAAAGTCGACTGCACTGCATCAGGCTGCCCGCTTCCATCATCTTGGAATGTGCGAACTACTGATCGCTAATGGTGCGGACGTCAACGCGAGGGATCAGCGTGGGCAAACACCGCTGTTTGAATTGTTTGATCGTTGGGCCATTCACGCAGAGCATCTTCAAAACGAGGAAACACAGACAAAGGCGTTTTCCATGCTAACGTTGTTGCTCGAGCATGGCGCGGATCCTGAGATCAAGACCAACAGCACGACTTACACATCGTTCAGCGGCACCGTCGTGGAGGTTTACAAAAATATGCCGCAAACATTTCGCCAAGCCCTGCAAACAAAGTAGGTTGCGGCGTTCCGTGTTCCGCACCACTGCGGATCGTCTTGAGTAGTCGGCTCAGGATTCCGGCGATATCCCAGGCACCATCGTCGCCTCGGTGGTGAGTGCCTTACCCGAGCGAAGAATTGGTAGGAAAATGGAGGTAAGAAGATGAAGCACGCAGCACCCACCTATCGTCAAGATAATTCTGACCCTGTCGTTGCGTCTCAATTGGAGGCGTGGAAAGTGGAGCTTGAATTGTCTCATGCGGTTTGCTGTTGCGAGTACTAACGCCGGATACGAGACACAAATGGTGAGTTACGAATCTCCGGTTGAGAAGATCACAGAGTGACCTTCGGCCCAAGTTGGCGGCTCGCACTTTGCCGCTAGTTTCCTGATGACTTGCTCGGGAACCGGGTTCGCCCGACTCTTATTTTGCTTGAGCAGGTCATTAAAAAGCGGCTCAACATAAACCAATTCGATACGAGCGTTGTAGTCGATGAACAGGTCGATCCACCGTCCACGGGTCTGCTTCATCGTGTTCGTTGCGTTGAACGCAAACGACCTTCCGGCTCGAAGGTGCTCACGGCATCGCTCACGCGCCAGTTGCACAACGTGCCCCTGATTATCAGTGGGATCGACATCAAGTTCGCCACGTAAGTCGTCCAAGGCGACCACAGGTAAGTCACCGCGGTTTCGAGACAACCAAGTGTTCTTGCCACTTCCGGGCAGGCCAACCATCACCGTTACCTGACAGGAAAACTCTTCGTGAGGCACATAGTGCAGATTGGGCTGACGTTGCTGGAAGAACAGAAATCGAGCATGGTCATTGGCGAACGGATACTGCTTGTCGTAGCAGCCCGACTCTTCTGAGAGCAGCTTCCAATAATTCAGATTCTCTTCAGGACGAGTCATCGAATCGGTGTCTCGCCCACGAGTGTCCGCAAGAGCAAACAAATAGAGCAACCGGTTCTCGACGAGCCACGACAGACGAACCACCTCGTGTGTCGGTTCTGTGCGTTCCAGCAAGAAGGCTGGCCGACCGTGGTATCTGACAAGTCGTGCAATCTCCTCACGTGTTTCCAAATCGCACGCCAAATCTCGCAGAACTGCTCGAACGAGATGCTCACCCTTCACAGCATGTTTTGGTGAAGTGATGCGTCCTGTGTCGGGATCGACCCGAGAGGTCAGCGGTTTGGCAGCGTCATGAAACAGTGCGGTAAAGATCAACGATGTTCGTTGGTGAGCCGTCAGATCAACCCATTCATCCAGTCTTGTAATCTCCGTGCAAACCATTTTGGTGTGTGTCCAGACATCTCCCTCGGAGTGCCACTCGGCATCCTGTGCGCAGTCCGCCATCGCTCGGCACCATGGCTTTGTTTCTGCCCATGCCACGATGTCGTCAAGCGTCTGATTTTTGAGTTGCTCCCAATTCATGACCAAATATCCACGTCATCTGCTAGCTCGTTGGGCACCATCACCTGCTGCTGCCAGTGAGTGCTCTGTTTGATTTTCTCGATAAATGCTGGGCGAACGAACTTAGCCCGCCCCGTTACCAATCCATCTGTTTCCGTCCTGAAATACAATCCCTCCATCAAGTTGTCCGTCAGTTTGGATTCGGGGTTCTCAAACTGACTGTCAAACTTCGACGGACCAATTAGCGTTTCCATCTCTTTTCGTTTCAGGACGCCCGTGTGCAAAACGGGAACCGTTTCAATTCCTGTGTATTCAAGCAACCTCAATCGTTTCTGGAGATCGAGAAACGCTTCCGCCTCTTTGTCATAGATGTCGAACTCGAAAAAGTAATGCGTAAGCTGACGATAGAAGATCGAGTGACGTGCGTAGGCCCATTCACCAAACAGGATATAACGCTGCTGCAGTCGCTCTTCCAAGACATTTCGTTTGACCACCGCCCACTGTTTGAACAAGTCGTACTGTGGATGCATTCCCTCAGTGATCAAGTGGCCTCGGCACTGTAGAACGATTTCACCATCGTCCGAGAAGTGAATCCCGACGTTGGTTCCGTCAATTTTCTCTTCAACGATCAGAGATTCGTCCGCAATGAATTCACACGATTCTGCTTCGCCTAGATGTTTGTCGTCTGTGGTTCCCTTGGATCCGAACAAGTGAGGAGTGCGAGGATATTTGACGAAATTGCCGTTTGAGGCACCCATCATGTCGCTCCAGCTGTTCGTGATTGTGAAATTATCGATTCGACGAAAACGCCGTAATCGCTCTTCATCGGAAGTTCGTAGTTCGTTTGGATGCGTTTTCTGCGAGCAACCGTCTCCGTATTTGTCATTGGGTTGATCGAAGTCTTATCGTAGTTTCCCCAGTACAAGCCGACGCCCCGTCTCTGCCAACTTGGAATATCGTTGAAGTTGCTTAGGTGACACTTTGCGTGAGAAAAGGTTCGCCAGCGAATCAGGCGAAGCACTTTCGCTACAATTTCAGTTCGTAATGTCTCACCACTCGTGTTATCGATGAATAATTCACAGATAGCTTGTGAACATGCTGTCGATCCGTTGTGTCTTCGATCTGTTGTGTCGGAGCAATTAGGGACGCACCACCGCAGAATCTTGAACGACAGAATTACCCGTTGATCGCCTACGATGAAGAGAGTCAAAAATGGAATACTTAGGTTGGCTGCTAGTGGGGCTATTGATGGGTGGCGGGATTTCGTATATCGGGAGTAGGTGCATCAAGACCGCAAGTGACGATCGTAGTACCGTCGCTGCGTTGCTGCACTCCCATTTTTATCCAATCAAGATCGACAGCATTACGATCTCTGAACGAGAGTTTCCATTCCGAGTTCGTGCCGACCTTCAACGAGCGATTGACAGGCTGTTCGGCGACGACACCGAAGTGCTGCACTTCTGTGGGGTCCGCAAAGAATACTCTCACGAAGGCGTGTCTCTGGCCGACTGTGTGATCGAAAGTGAACACTATCCCCCTGTTTCGATCCCACCCGAGTTCGAGGAAATCGACATTGGTGACGAAAATCCAGTCCGAGTTCTCAAAGTCGGCCTTTGGCTTCTCGAAAAGAACCAGAGTCGGTTTGCTGTTCTATTGACCCCCACCGGACAATACGGGCAGATTACCGGAATGAAATTTCAAGTCGGTACGCCGAATTCTCCCGAGGGTACAAAAATCGCCCAGAGCTTCTTTAAGCACTTGGAAGAAGCAATCCTGAAGGCAGAGTCCTACCGTGGCAAAACATTGTCACTTGAACAGTCTGAACATTCCTACACCGGACAATCGACTGGCATCACCGTTCACAAGCTTCGGTTGGTTGAACGAGAGAACGTCATTCTGCCTGAATCGACACTAAAACTACTTGAACGCAATGTGATTCAGTTTGTTCAACAGCGAGAGCGTCTCTCGACGTTCAAGCAATCGACAAAAAAGGGGATTCTGTTCTATGGGCCTCCGGGAACGGGAAAGACACACACTATTCACTATCTATCACGTGCGTTGGAAGACCACACGACGCTATTGATTTCCGCTGAGCAAGTGGGACTGTTGTCCGAGTACATGACATTGGCCCGGCTGTTGCAACCGAGCATGGTCGTGCTCGAAGATGTCGATCTAATTGCCAGAGATCGTGCCAATATGAACAGCCCCTGCGATGAAATCTTACTCAACAAGCTACTCAACGAAATGGACGGATTAAAGCAAGATGCCGACATCCTTTTCATTCTTACGACGAACCGACCGGAGTCACTCGAAGCAGCGCTGGCTTCTCGACCAGGACGAATCGATCAAGCGATTGAGTTTCCGCTTCCTGATGATTCTGGCCGTAACAAGCTCATTCGACTCTACTCGGAAGGCATTTCACTATCAGACGAAGTTGTTGCAGATGTCGTTCGACGCACAGAAGGTGTTAGCGCTGCTTTTATCAAGGAACTGATGCGGCGATCGGTACAGTTCCACATTGAACGCAATGGGTCTGGAATGATCAACAGCGAAGATGTCTCCAACGCACTTGACGAAATGCTTGTCAGTGGCGGATCGCTAAATCTTAAACTACTCGGCGGATCTGGCATCGAGTAAGCTATCGTTGCTGTCGTATCAGCGGGATCTCATCCTTTGATGCTCACTCGCTATCGCTTGGCTTACCGAGGAAGGCAACCGGTCTCGAAAATCAGTCCGACATTGACTGGCGAAGCCGCTGTTACGTCAACGCAGCCCGCTGTTCTTTTTCGAGGATCGCAGCGAGTTCTCGCAACAACGCAGCACCATCGCCTCGGTAGGCACTTCCATGCTGACAGGCAAGCGTCGTGGGATTGAGCGAAGCCAGACGCTCCAAGATTGTGCCGGTCTTCGTTGAATGGGCGTAGTAATCCATTGGTTTGCGCATGGTTTCGCTGGCAGTCAAAACCTCTGATTCTGTGATGGGTATTGTTTCCGCACCCGGCTGGGTGAACAGGTCGCCACACAATAGTGTGCTGGTGGTCTGGTCAAACATTACGCCGCAGTCCCAACCGTGCGGCACATGCGGGGTATCAATCCACTGCCACGTCTTTTGACCGGTCGAGAAAGTTTCGCCATCAGCCAAACCTCGGCCCTCTCGGTCGGCATGATCGTTGAGCGATGTCATTAGGCCAATGTTGCTGGCGAACGGAACCGCGTGTGGTGCTACAGCCAGAAACTCGTTCATGGCCCCTGATTCGTCCCCCTCGAAATGTGAGTAACCGATGTGGCGGATGCGATCGAGCGGAATGACCTTCGAGATAGCTTCCGATACAAACGGAAACCATCGACGCCAGCCCGTGTGAAAGATCATCGGTTCATCGTCCACGATGAGGTACTGGCTGAGATTAAAACCACCGGGGATAGCATCGCTCCGCAGCGGAGTATTGATGCGGTAAATCCCTTCTGCAACCTCGTCGATCGTCGTTCCGGTGTGAGCATTCGTTTGCATGACGTGTTTCCGTTGAAAATGAAGGCCGCTATTTCGTATTATCTGCCCTGTTCGTCGTAAATCCAGATCCGTCCTTCCTGAAATTGAAGTAGCCTGTTCATTCTATCAAGTCTTCATGTCGCTCGCGTTTCGGATCGGCGATGCTAAACTGATTCAGAAGAATGCATGCATTCTGCACTCAAGACGGGACGACGTGACTCCTTTCGGTGAACGCAATCACAAGTGGGCAGGGTCACGCCAGAAGCGGCTTGTACGATTCCCAAACGGCAACCACAACACGATTGGGCGTAGCCCGCCACCAACTCGGGATGTGCTTTGATTGATTGGATGAGGGGCAGTGTCGCAATTCCAGTGGTCACGTTCATCAGCGCCCTGATGTCTGACGAATGAAGCCTGACTTTAAATGAAACCGAGTGTCAATGTCGATTTGTCGCCGGATTGCGAAGCACTGACTTGTTCGAACCCTAGGAAACCTGAATGCGAAACGATTTCAACGAACGGCTTGCGATTGCCAAAGCGAACCTCCGACAGAGAGACAAGCTTGAATCGATGTTGCGGTCAGCTCGCGTTCTGCTGACAGAAGCAAAGCATGAACAGACGAGCCTGAGGCAGATCGTTGATAAAGAGCATTCAGATCTCGCTGCCTTGGAAGGACTAAGTCTCACGGGGTTGTTTCATGCCATGCTTGGCAGCAAGGAGCAGAGACTTGATAAAGAGCGGAAAGAGTTTGTCGCCGCGAAGCTGAAATTTGATCAAGTCACCGCCACCGTGGATGATCTGCGTGAGGAGGTGCAGCGATTGACGGACGAGTCATCACGACTGGAAAACGCTGGCACGGAGTACGAACGTGTGCTTGTCGAAAAAGAGCAATATCTTTCGGACAACGACAGTGACGTTGCAAGAAAGCTTGTTGAACTAACGCAGCGGATCGCGGATTTAACGGCCGACCAAAAAGAACTTGATGAGGCCGTTGAGGCGGGGCAGTTCGCACTACAATCGGTTGAGAGAATCCGAGACACACTTGTTTCCGCCGCCAACTGGGGCGTTCTGGATATGTTCGGCGGCGGCATGCTGACGACGATGGCAAAACACTCAAAGATCGACGCCGCTAAGGATCAAGCCAGAATCGCGCAAAGGAGGTTACTGCGATTTGAAGAAGAACTTGCCGATGCAGACGAGCGTCTTCAGGTATCACTGCAGATCGATGGATTCTCGAAGTTTGCAGATTACTTCTTCGACGGACTGATTTCCGATTGGGTTGTGCAATCAAAAATCCAGAAAGCGAAGGCTGAATGCACCAGAATCATCACTCGTGTGAAAGCTGCGATGCGAGGATGTCAGCATCGCAGAGATTCGGTTAAATCGGAGATCAAGATACTGCAGGACAGCAAAAGAAAATTGATCGACACGGTGTAGAACGATCCAGATCGTTTCAACATGACCAAATTCAACCCTTCGCCGTGGGGCAGGTTTGCAACCTGCCGTCCATCATCAACACCCAATCGACAACACATACAGATCTCGGATTGGGTAGCTTGCGGAATGGCAGGTTAAAAACCTGCCCCACTGTTAGTCAAACGACGTTAATTGGGTTTTGCCGACCAGGGGGCGACCGAACGGGATCCCGTTGTCTCGGCGATAGCGTGCCGACGAAAATGGAAACTCGTGTTGATCCGTGACGCATCCGGCCTTTACCGGATTCCGCTCGACATAATGGATGACTCTCTCCAATTCATCCACGTCGTCTACGCAATGGTCATAAGACTCGTCTTGCCAGAACGTACCCGTTTGATTTCGTAGCCGATTGCATTGTCTTGCCGAATGACGTTTTACGCTGTGCATGATACGTTCTCTCGGCGTTCGCTCGTCTGCCGCTTCACCGAGACCATCAACCCACTGCCGCAACGGTTCGAACACCCAATGAAAATGATTAGACATTACAACCCATGCCCAGATCGCGTACCGTTCGCCCGCAAAATGTAGTAGTGACTTTTCAACTTCATGGGCCTGGCTTTCGTTTTCCAAGTGCCGCGTGGCGAGTGCTCGGTCGAGCCAGTCATCGGACTTGGCAAATTCCAATTTCCATTTTCTTCGCTCCCACTCGTATGCGGTCATGCCTTGCGGGATGGCTCGGCTCGCCAGTCGTTGCCGGTAATCCGCAATCTCTTGTAATCCCAGCGCTGGGATACTGCCCTCGAGACAGGATGTAATGAAATAAATCGCTCCCGGCTTGTCCAGGTGCGGCAATCGACGGCGACGAAAATGCTCTATCATCTCTCGTGGGGCAGGTTTGCAACCTGCTTTTCCTGATGCGAGGGGTTCCAAGGATAATTTCAGCGATTCACGATGGCAGGTTTCAAACCTGCCCCACGCAAAGCGTTTCAATCATTTTACCAGAGCGGGGAAATCCAAATGAGAGTTTTAGCGAACCCATGTTACGGTCATCCGATCGCTGTCGTCGTCATTCTCGCTTCAACTCTGGCTGCGATGACGCTACACGCTGAAGATTCAACCGTGCCCAAACTTGATTCTCGAATCAAGATGATTCCGCATAGTCCATTACATGGGCTCGCAGCTGATGGTGAAATTCTGTCGGTAATTCAAACTCGTTTAGTAATCGTAGGAAAGACTTACTACGGGGACCGTCAATACCTAACCGTAATCAAACTTCCAACCGGCGAGGTGCTCGAGAAAATCGCCATCGCGTTGCCGATCGAAGAAATGGAACATACCACGGGCTCGCAAGACGGTTCGCGGATCGCGATCTTGCAGGGAGACACGATTGAAATCCGTGACGTCATCACTGCCGGTGAAGTAAAGCATCACATCGCTGCAAAAGCGGGTAAAGTTACCAGTGTTGCGTTGTCTAATGACGGTGTCATGCCTCGCAGACAAACATTGCTGAAGGTCATCAGTTGCCCTGATGCAAAGATTTTGTGGGAGCAATGGCTGCCAGGCGAAATCAACAAACTCAACGTCTCTCCACAAGGAGAGTACGTGCTACTCTCGATGTTTGATCGATGGTTTGTTGTCGACGCTGGGTGACAACACATAAGGCTAGTCGGTGTGATCGAAGACGGTGGGAAATAAAGCCTGCCGATGTCGCAAATCCATAGAACCGTGTCGCAAATCGTTCACATCTCTACGATTTCTGCAATGACAATGGTTTTATTAGCGACCATACACCCAAATAACGTCGTCATTCCCCCATAATGAAACTCGAGCTGGCCCCAATGACAAATAGACGGCGGCCCCGTATTCAGCGGTTCGACGTAAAAGGAAAGGAACTAAAATGACGAGGTTTTTCACCTGGCTGGTGGTGGGCGTG
>CAXBHV010000179.1:0-8724 GCA_963974855.1 uncultured Rhodopirellula sp.
GTTTCGCCTACCGTCTTGGCAACCGTACCGTGATTCGCAAGCACAACTTGCTCCACTCGCGAGTGAATTTCGTTGACAAGCTTGTACGCTTCGGCGTCACCGAGTTCGACGTAAAGATCCTCGATGTGATGGATCGTGGTGGCTAATAGCGTTAACTGCTCCGCAGTGATCGGGTTGCTTTCTGCAAAGACTTGATCGGGAAACAAATCGCGAAATCGTTTGATCGTCGACGCGGTTGCCGCTGTCACCACATCGTCACGGGGAATCGTGCGTTCGATTCGGATGACGTGCAGGGACTTGTCATCGTTGATCAATTGAATGACATGATTGCCCGCGCGAAGCTTGGGGATGTGTGACGAGTGGCCAAGCGAAAGCAGCTTGCTCGAATACTCGATTTGACCGCGGCCTTCTTCGACCCGGAAAGACTGGGTTTTGGGAAGTCGCGTTCCGCGAAGCACGTAATCGCCCTCGGCGAGATGCAGCTCAAGTCCGAACAGCTCGTCAGGCTCGAGCCGCACCTGTGCAATGACATGAGGTGAATGTTCGGGACCGCCGATACAGTAGCTCTGATCATCGACTTGTCTAATTTCCGGATGAGCTCGAAAAACCATTTCGATCGCGTTGCCGCGGTTCGATTCAAACGCGACATTGCAGGCTTCACAATGGGTATGGTCCTCAATCGCCGAAAGATTTTGGTGAGCCGCAGCTGGCGCTCGACACGTTGGGCAAAGCACGTCCCAACGCAACGACAACAATCCGGCAGATGCGGCAACCAAACAGGCATCGATAGTTTCGTCCGCTGAAAAATCGAGTTCTTTGGCCAATGCAATCGGCCGAATCTGAGCGAGCGTTTGCGGAGCGGACTCGCTGAGGAAAACGCCGAGACGATGGGTCAGATCGGGATCAATTCCAGCGTCGATCAAACGATCGAGTCGCTGCTGCAAACGTTCTGAATCTGTGGCACTGATTCGGTGCGGAGGTTCAAACGGATCGAGTTTCTCGCCCTGTTTGCGACTTTGAATCGATTTATCGATCCGCGAATAGACTCGGTTCAAATTACGGAACGCTTTCCAATCCGCCTCCACCGTCGTCATCACGCGGCCTAGCAAATTGCGTGGCTCGACTCGAATTTCATGGCTCAATTTCGTGCCGCCACCCGGAATCGGTTCCATTGTCACCACGCTCATGAACCACACAAAGGGGCCCGACTGAAACTCACGCAAAATCCCCATGCGTTTCGCTTCGATCCATTCGAACGGATGTTCTTCCCATGCGACTTGAACGCCACTGATTCGGAACGAGCCGAATTTTCGCATGCCCCGTTGTTCGTCAAATTCACTTCGGTAGATGACAGCAGGTAACCCGATCGCGCGATTGAGCCGTTCGGTATTGGAGACAAACGGCCAAATTTCTTCAGGATCGCTGGCCAGTTCCCACTGCTCCGTTTTTCTCCAAAGTTTGTCTTCGCGATGCTCTGGCATTTTCGGATGCACTTCGATGTCCGACGGTGTGCCGCGTAAGACCCGTTCAATCTCGCGGCTCATTTGCGATGCATCGGCGAATCGTTTTCCCGGTTCCTTTGCGAGCGCACGGTTCACGATGCTGGCACATGCATCCGAGACCTTTGGGTTGCTCTTTTGCACCGCGGGTGGCCGGTCGTAACAGTGCATCGTGGCCAACTTGATTCGATCGTTAGATTCAAACGGCACTTTACCTGTCAACATCTCATACAATGTGATTCCAAGCGAATACACATCGGTGGTGGGTCCGATTTCAACGCTGCCCTTACATTGCTCGGGTGACATGTACAGCGGCGTTCCAATCATCACTCCATCGCCGGTGACCTCCATCGATTCAGACTGCTCGATTTGGCGGGCAATTCCAAAATCGGAAAGTTTGACGCGAAAGTTCTCCAGTGCGGTGTTGGATTTTTCGACGCTCGTGTCACGACGCTGCAACAGCACGTTTTCGGGCTTGATGTCGCGATGCACAATGCCTTGCGCGTGGGCATATCCGAGAGCGCGGGCGATGTCACCGACAACGCTGAGAGCATCATGCTCGTCGATGCTAAATTCGTTTTCGGAAGTTTGGCCTACGATCCATTTCTTTAGATCGATGCCGTCAATGTATTCCATGACCAAGTAGTGAATACCGCGATCTTGATCCACGTGAATCAATCGCGTCACGAATTCGTTTTGAATATCGGCCAACAAACGTGCTTCTTTGCGGAACCGACGAATTGATTGCGTTTGGTCGTAACCATGGACTCGCAACACTTTTACCGCCACGAGGGATTGGTCTAACATGTCGGTGGCGGCGTACACCGCCCCCATACCGCCCTGGCCAATCTTCTCGCCGATCAAAAATCGCCCCAGGACATCGCCTTTGGTAACGATTTCGGTCAGCGACATGATTGATGACGTGTTGATCGAACTGCCGTCAGTATCAGGGTTCACTTCGGCGGTGGCGGCGTCGTTTCCACGAATTGGTGCCGGCGTCGGTGTCCCGATTTGAGTCGCCACGCTCGGGCACGCGATTTCATTGTTGCCATGATTGCCACCCGCCGAAACCGAAACATACGATTGCGAATGGAGTCGATCGAACAACTCTGATAAGTGTTCGCTATTGATGGCCGATTCGTTTTGCACAGCGTCGAAGATGGCGACGGCTTGCGACATCGAATCGGAGCTTGTCGAACCGTCGAAACTCACTTTGTCAAACAGCAACTGCTTGAGCACGGATCGCAAACCCTCTAAGTCCGCTTCGCGAGGGTCGCTGTCCGCGGCGGAATGCGGATGCGGATTCTCGCTGATCGCGATATCCAAATAGTCCAATTGAATCTTCCATACCCCCGCCGGACGCAGCAACGCGATGTTGTCAATGGTCAAACACGGGTGGTAGAGACCGATGTGGTGGCTTTGCACGACGAGCGAAGTGAGCTGAGATGCAATGCTTAGGGTCTCGTCAAGACTCAGATCCTCGTGGGCCGTCGCCAGCCGCAACGGAGCAAGCGACTCGGCAACGATAATCGGCGGCGTTTTTGACAGTCCGTTTTCGATTACACGGCACACCGCAGGCGACTGCAATAATTCAATCAGACGGACGTTTTTTCGAATGGCCGCAAGGCGATTGGGATTGATCGCCGGTCCCGTCAACACGAACCGCCCCAGCACACAATCATTATCTGGATCGCTGTGCCGATAGAGCGCTCCGTCGGCACCCTGGGAGATTAAATGATGTAACGGCGTTGTCATGAGTGTCATTTGCAGTGAAGACCAATCAAAGTCGGGTTCAGCAGCTAGGTCATTCCCCCCAATGTAGCCGATATCTGCACACCGTAGTGACGTGTTTCGTTGTCACGAAGCCGGCTCGGCAATCAACGACTTCGAAACCAAGATGATCTCGATGCCAATAGCTGCGAGGGAACGCAACGACGTAGTCGCCCAAGTGGTCGAGGAAATTGAAAAGTCCGAAATCAAGGACGAACTGCAGCAAAACGTCGTCGCCGCGATTCGCTAGATTTCCAATTAGGAATGATTGGTAATCCTGGTAATTTGGAGCAGGCTGCCAATCTCGATTATGGGGTTGCGGATTCCCGGCGGCACGCTGATTGCATTATCGCCCAGCATGAACGTCATCCCAACACAACGACACACCGACCGCGGTCATGTCGTTGCCATCCATGGCGGTGTGGTCGACGTCTGCTTTCCCGAACGCATCCCAGCGATGAATCACGAGTTACGGTTGGGTGACGATGATGCCGTCGTTGCCGAGGTCGCAAGTCAGCTCGATCCGCACACCGTGCGCGCGATTGCGATCACTTCACTGCGTGGATTGGCACGTGGAGCTCCGGCAAAGAATCTCGGTCGACCGCTCCAGGTCCCCGTCGGCAAACCGCTGCTTGGTCGTGTGCTCGATGTGTTTGGCAATCCGCTGGATCAGGGCGATTCACTCGATTCGGTTCCTCGCAGAAGCATCCATCAGCCGCCGCCGTCGATCAATCACCGCATCGCTCGCTCGGAAGTGTTTACCACCGGCATCAAGGCGATCGACTTGCTGTCGCCTCTGGAACGCGGCGGAAAAGCGGGGCTGTTTGGTGGCGCGGGGGTGGGCAAGACCGTTTTGATCACCGAGCTGATTCACAACATCGTCGGCGGGCATGATGGCATCAGTTTGTTTTGCGGCATCGGAGAGCGATGTCGTGAAGCAGAGGAGCTGTACCGCGAAATGGGATCCGCCGGGGTGCGTGACAACACCGTGATGGTCTTTGGACAAATGAACGAGCCGCCTGGGGCTCGGTTCCGTGTCGGTCACGCCGCAATGACGATGGCGGAGTCGTTTCGCGACGACGAGAAGCAGGATGTGTTGTTGTTGATCGATAACATTTTTCGGTTCGTCCAAGCAGGCATGGAGGTCTCAGGGTTGCTCGGCCAATTGCCTTCACGCGTCGGCTATCAACCCTCGTTGGCCAACGATCTGGCGGAATTGGAAGAGCGAATCTGCACGACCGCCGATGCCGCGATCACGTCGGTGTATGTGCCCGCTGATGATTTCACCGATCCGTCCGCCGTCCACACCTTTGCCCACTTGTCGGCGACCGTGGTGTTGTCGCGAAAACGTGCCAGCGAAGGGCTGTACCCCGCCATTGATCCACTGAAGTCGACTTCGGAAATGATGTTGCCCGGTGTCGTCGGCGAACGTCACTACAACACGGCAAGCGAGGTCCGTCAAACGCTGGCCAGCTATGAGGAGCTAAAAGACATAATCGCGATGTTGGGGATGGAAGAACTTTCACGCCAAGACCGCTTAGCGGTCAACCGAGCGAGGCGATTAGAACGTTTTTTGACGCAGCCGTTTTTCACCACGCAGCAGTTCACCGGGCACGAAGGCAGTATGGTCTCGATTGACGAGACACTCGAAGGCTGCGAACGCATCTTAGCGGACGAGTTCCAAGATCGGCCCGAGCGTGAACTGTATATGATCGGCACGATTCCAGGGGCTGCAAAATGAGGCTGACGTTGAACACGCCCAATGAAATCATGTTGGACTTGGCGGTTACCAAAATCATTGCCGAAGGCACCCACGGAAGTTTCTGTTTGTTGCCTCGGCACGTCGATTTCCTTGCGGCTTTGCTGCCCGGTTTGCTCGGCTGGGAAGACGAAACAGGAAACGAAGCGTTTGCGGCGGTCGGTGCGGGCATCCTGATCAAACGAGCCGACGAGGTGCTCGTGTCCGCCGAACAGGCCACGCACGGGGGAGAATTGCAGGAGTTAAAACGCATCGTTCGCGACGAATTTTTACAGCTGGATGATCGTCGGCGAGCGGCTCACGCGGCGGTGGCAAAAATGGAGGCCAGCTTCCTGCGGCGAACCATGGGAATGGCCAGAGAAGAAGGTTAAATGCGAATCGTCGGCTCTGCCGTTTTGATTACCAGCAATGCCTGGTGCTTTGCCAAACCATACTTTTGGGGTTAGCCGTTTTGTCGCTATGAAGCATTTTTTGTAGCGGAACTCGTCAAGAGTTTCGGGAATACTCGCCGTGGATCGAAAGTCTTGACGACTTCCGCTACGCAAAAATCACACAAACCCTATAAGAAAAATGCTTCACAGCGTACTGTTTTGCCACCAAGGGGCAAGGTGAAATTCATGAATAAACGCCAGACGTTGCAAGAGAACGTCGATGCCAAACGAACTCGCAAACTGAACGCCCGCGAACAGGGCGAGCATTCGGCCTGGTTTGGCTTAGGCATGTTTGGTTTGGTCGGTTGGTCGATCGCCGTTCCAGCTCTGATCGGCATCGCGTTGGGATTGTGGATCGATCAGCGGTGGCCAAGCCGGTTCTCGTGGACGTTGATGCTTTTGTTTGCTGGCGTGACAATCGGCTGCATGAATGCTTGGTGGTGGGTGATACGGGAGAGCGAAGATGAGTGAATGGTTCACAGTTACAATGGCTTTCGTCGCGGGTGCGGCGCTGGGGTGGTTCTTTCTTCACACGTTGTGGTGGACTGTGCAGCGATTGCCTGCGTCGGAGCACCCGGGACTGCTGATGCTGGGAAGTTTGTTGCTGCGGATGTCAGTGGTTGTGGGCATCTTGGCAGCCTTGGCGATCAGTGGTGATTGGAGATTGCTAGTTGCTGGCGTCGCCGGTTTTGTGCTGATCCGCTCAGTCGGCGTGCGGTATGTCTCGCAGCGATCTCGAGTTGATGTTCGATTTCCGATTACGGCAAAACCTGAAACGGGAACGAGAAGCTTAGGTTCGAAGGGCTTGGGTTCGGGGAGCGGACGATGAGCGGCGTGCAAATCAGTTCGGACCAGTGGGTTCTCTGGCAATCGCAGACTTGGCCTTCCGTGAAGATCAATGCGACGCTTGCGTTCACGTGGGGTGTGATGGCAATCTTGGTGATCGGTGCTTGGGGTGTCACACGTCGTTTAACCAGCGACACGCATATTCCACGTTGGCAAAATTTTCTCGAAGTACTTGTCACCGGAATGCGTGACCAGATCCGTGACGTCAGCCGGCAAGACCCGGGACCGTTCCTGCCGTTTGTGGGCACGTTGTTTCTATTCATCGCGGTCGCCAATCTGTTGAGTATTGTTCCAGGATATTTACCGCCTACCGGATCGCTTTCTACCACCGCAGCATTGGCGACGTGTGTGTTTGTGGCCGTGCCGATCTTTGGAATCGCATCTCAAGGATTGCGTGGTTACATCAAACATTACATGCAGCCCACGCCACTGATGCTGCCATTTAATGTGATTGGCGAAATTTCGCGAACCCTAGCTTTGGCGGTGCGTTTGTACGGGAACATGATGAGCGGCACAGTGATTGCTGCGATCTTGATCGGATTTGTGCCGCTGGTAGTACCAATTTTGATGCAAGTCCTTGGACTGCTGACCGGCATGATTCAGGCGTACATCTTTGCAGTATTGGCGATGGTTTACATCGCTTCGGCCACGAAGGTCACGGGCACCATCACGGCGAGACAGCACGACTAAGAACAACGAGATCAACCCCTCAGAAAAACGTTCAGGAAAAAACATCATGGATAGTCCCACTGCGATTGCTCTCGGATCCATTGTGATGGCGGGGTTTACCATGGCCATCGGGTCGATCGGACCTGCCATCGCTGAGGGGCGTGCGGTGTCGCAAGCTCTCAATTCGATCGCCCAGCAACCCGATTCTTCGAACACCATCACGCGAACGTTATTCGTTGGATTGGCGATGATCGAATCGACGGCGATCTACTGTTTCGTCGTTTCCATGATCCTGCTGTTCGCCAATCCTTTCTGGAATCACTTTACGCAATAAGTGGTTGATGTTTCCAGCTTGCAAATCAGTGCGGATCTCAAAACAGAGACCGGACTGCAAGCTGAAAGATTTCGCCACTTTCTAAATTTCGGTTGCGAACGAGTTATGAGTATTGATTGGTTTACTTTTTCTATCCAGATTGTCAACTTTCTAATTCTTGTTGGATTGTTGCGTTACTTTCTGTATGGACCGATCGTTCGCGCGATGCAGCAGCGTGAGCAAAAGGTGACTCAGCGATTGACGGACGCCGACGCGGCGAAAACGGCCGCCCAACAGCAGCGTCAACAATTAGAGGCCGAAACCCTGTCGATCCAACAGCAACGCGACGCCATGATCGCGCGAGCGAAGGAGGAAGCAGAGAGTGAGCGGCAAACGTTATTGAGCGAAGCGAGGAAGGAAGCCGAGAATCGCAGCCAGCAGTGGGAGGAGGCGTTCGAGCGAGAACGTCGGGACTTGACCGAGCAGACTCGTCGCGACATTCAGCGAATGGGATTTGACGCCGCCCGCCGCACGTTGCAGCAAATCGCCGATACTGACTTGCAAACGCATCTTATTGACGTATTTATTCGTCAACTGAAAACACTCGATCCGCAGCGTCGAGAGGAAGTGGCTACTCAGCTCACCGATTCAGGGAATTCGGTCGTCATTCGGTCTGCCATCCAGATTGCCGATCTCGACCGCGATCGCTTGTGTGCCGCATTAGCCGAAGCGTTCGGTTCCAATGCCACGTTTCAGTTTGAAACTGACGACTCGCTTGTGTGTGGTTTAGAGGTGGACGCGGGGGGATATAGTCTACGTTGGAACGCAGCTGAAACGATGAAACAAATGGAGGCGACGATGGGGTGACTACTAGCTTGCATTGGAAAAAGCTCGCAAGCTAGAAAGACGACGCCACGGACAACATGAATCCTTACCAAGACACACTCAGCGATGCAGCAGAGCGATTCAAACGAGCGGTCCACACTCATCAAGCAAACCTGAGCCCCATAGAAATCGGAACGGTGGAAGAGGTCGAGCGTGGGGTGGCGCGGGTGCGTGGGCTGCCGCACGTGCAGGTGGATGAAGTGATTCAGTTTGCCAGCGGGCATCTCGGTTACGCATTCAGTCTGGATCGCGAACATGTGGGTTGTGTGTTGCTGGATGCAAGTGATCAAATCACCGCGGGGACGCGCGTCCAGCGGATGCATACCGTTTTGGACACACCCGTCGGTGAGGAGTTATTGGGACGTGTGATCGATCCGGTAGGGCGGCCACTCGATGGCGGGCGTTCGCTAGCGGATCTGCCGCGATCCCCCTGTGAATGTGACTCTCCTGGGATCATGCAACGAGCACCCGTGACGGTTCCTCTGCAAACCGGATTGAAAGTGGTTGATGCGTTGATCCCGATTGGTCGAGGACAACGACAACTGTTGCTTG